>JAFKLV010000213.1 GCA_017304125.1 Sphingomonadales bacterium | reverse complement strand
TGCCGGCCCGCTCCCCCACCCGGCCTCCCATTCAGTATATCCTAGATGGGAGGCCGGGTGGGGGAGCGGGCCGGCACCGTAAGGACTAAAAATGGTCAAGCTCAACAAGATCTACACCCGCACCGGCGATGGCGGGACGACCGGGCTGGTTGACGGCAGCCGCGTGTCCAAGACCGATGCGCGGATGCATGCGATCGGCGATGTCGACGAAACCAATTCGGCGATCGGCGTGGCGATCGCGACGCTCGACGATGCCGAACTCGGCGCGGCGCTGGCGCGGATCCAGAATGATCTGTTCGATCTCGGCGCCGATCTCGCCACCCCGGGGGAGGATTTCACCCCGACCGAGATGACGCTGCGCATCGTCCCCGCGCAGGTCGCGCGGCTCGAGGCGGAGATCGACGCGATGAACGCCGATGTGCCCCCGCTGAGGAGCTTCATCCTGCCCGGCGGCGCGGCGGCCGCGCTGCACCTTGCCCGCGCGATCGCGCGGCGGGCCGAGCGCTCGGCGGTGGCGATCGACGGCGGGGTCAATCCGCAGGCGCTGATCTACTTGAACCGTCTGTCGGATTTTCTGTTCGTCGCCTGTCGCGTGGTCAATCTGCGCGCCGGCGGCGATGTCTTGTGGGTGCCCGGCGGGGCACGCTGATCATCGGTTCAGGAGCAACTATGACGCTGACATCCTTCATCGTTCCGACCTATGCGCAGATGCTGAAGGCGCTCTCCGGCTGGCTCGACAAGGCGCAGGCGCAAAAGCCCGGCACGGCGGCCGATGCGTTGCTCGCCGCGCGGCTGGCGCCCGATATGTTCCCGCTCGCGGTGCAACTGCGGTTTATCTGCATCCAGGCGCAGGAGACGATCTTCCGCCTCACCGGCGAGCCGGTGCCGGCAACACTCGATGCGCGCGATAGCGATGCCTATCCCGGCACGATCGCCGAGGCGAAGGCGCAGATCGATGCGGCGCTGGCGGCGCTCGGCGCGCTACCGGCCGACGCTTTCGATCGTCATGCGCAGCAGCCGTTGGCGCTGGAGCTGCCCAATGGCATGGCGTTCGATCTCACCGGCGAGCAATATGCGCGCGACTGGGCGGTGCCCCAATTCTATTTCCACCTGATGGCGGCCTATGCCATTTTGCGGAACAACGGCATCGATCTCGGCAAGCCCGATTATGTGCCGCATATGCGGGGCTATATCCGGCAGGGTGTGCCGGCATAGCGGGCGCGGAAATGCCCGGCGGCAACACCGGGCAGCCGCTGTGCGTTTCGCCGCAACCCACCCCTTTCCCCCGCCGACGCGACGGGCTATGGCGCGACGCGAGCCGGCCATGAGCATTACATCCCCTCTTCTGCCGCCAGCCCACTGGCGCGACTTCCTGGCGCTGACCAAGCCCCGGGTGATGACGCTTGTCGTGTTCACCGGATTGTGCGGGATGCTGGCCGCGCCGGGGCATATCAACCCGGTGCTGGGGTTCACCGCGATCCTGTGCATCGCGCTCGGCGCGGGCGCGGCGGGGGCGCTCAACCAATGGTATGAGGCCGATATCGATGCGGTGATGCGCCGCACCGCCGAGCGCCCGCTGCCCGCGGGGCGGATGGACCGGCAGGCCGCGCTGCATTTCGGCGTCGGGCTCGGCACCTTCTCGGTGATCCTGATGGGGCTGGCGCTGAATGTTGCGGCGGCGGCGATCCTCGCGGTCTCGATCCTGTTCTACGTCCTTGTCTACACCGTGTGGCTCAAGCCGCGCACCCCGCAGAATATCGTCATCGGCGGCGCGGCAGGGGCGTTTCCGCCGCTGATCGGCTGGGCGGCGGCGACCGGGCAGGTGGCGTTGCTGCCGCTGCTGCTGTTCATGCTGGTGTTCCTGTGGACCCCACCGCATTTCTGGGCGCTCGCGCTGTTCGTGAAGACCGACTACGCCAATGCCGGCATCCCGATGCTGCCGGTGGTGGCGGGCGAGCGCACCACGCGCCACCAGATCGGGCTCTATACCATCCCGATGGCGGCGGCGGCGGTGCTGCCCTGGCCGCTCGGGCTGACCGGCACGATCTACGGCCTGGTGTCGCTGGTGACGACGGCGTGGTTCGCCTTGCTCGCGCTGCGCGTCGCGCTGCGCACCACCGGGGCGGACGATGCGATGAAGCCTGAAAAGGCGTTGTTCAAATATTCGATCCTCTACCTGTTCGTCGTGTTCGGCGCGCTGGTGATCGACCGGTGGGTGGCATGAAGCACGACGAAAAACGCGAAGGCGAAGATTTGATCCGCCAGCGGCAAAAGGGCCGCGCGATCGTGATGGCATTGTTGCTGGGCGGCTTCGTGCTGCTCGTCTTCGCGATCACCATCGTCAAGATCAGAGCAGGGATCGCCGCACGATGAAGGTCGCACGCACCACGCGCACGGCGATGTTCGCGGTGCTGGCGATCTGCTTCATGACCGGGCTCGCCTTCGCCAGCGTGCCGCTTTACCGATTGTTCTGCCAGGCGACCGGGCTCAACGGCACCACCAACCGCGGGCTCGCCGCGCCGGGCGGGGTGCATCATGCGATCCGCATCAATTTCGACGCCAATACCAACCCGCGGCTGCCGTGGCGTTTCGCGCCTGAAAAGGAAGATGAGACGGTCGACGTCGGCGCGCGCGACATGGCCTTCTTCACCGCCACCAACCGCGCCGCCGTGCCGATCACCGGCACCGCGACCTATAATGTCACCCCGGCGCAGGCGGGCAAATATTTCACCAAGATCCAGTGCTTCTGCTTTACCCAGCAGACGCTGAAGCCGGGCGAGACGGTGCGTATGCCGGTGATCTTCTTCGTTGATCCGAAGATCCTCGACGATCCCGATACCAAGGACGTCGAGACGATCACCCTGAGCTACACATTTTACCCGGTGGATTCCGATAAGCCGACAAGTTAGAGAACCAGCGATTTAGGAACAGGGAAGCGACGAATGGCCGGCGCCAAGAACCACGATTATCATATCCTGCCCCCCGATCCGTGGCCGTTGATCGGATCGTTCTCGGCGCTCGCGATGGCCGCCGGCGGTATCATGTGGATGCATGGCGGGCATGTCGGCAAGCCCAATGGCGGCGGCTTCCTGTTCTTCGCGGGGCTCGCGGCGGTGCTGTTCACCATGTTCTGCTGGTGGCGCAACGTGATCAAGGAAGCGCATGCCGGCGATCACACGCCGGTCGTGCAGCTCCATTTCCGCTATGGCATGATCCTGTTCATCGCCTCCGAGGTGATGTTCTTCGTCGGCTGGTTCTGGGCCTATTTCGATTTCGCGCTCTTCCCGGCGGCGATCAGCTTCGTCAATGGGCAGGTCGAACATGCCGTCGAGGGCGGCGCGGCGATCGCGGCGCAATGGCCGCCCAAGGGCCTCGAGGTGATCGACGCCTTCGAATTCCCGCTGCTCAACACCCTGATCCTGCTCACCAGCGGCACCACGGTGACCTGGGCGCACCACGCACTGATCCACAATCAGCGCGGCGGCGAGAAGAAGGGCCTGTGGGGGCTGATCGGCGTCGGCGACAAGGACAGCGTGCTCAAGGGGCTGTGGCTGACGATCGTGCTCGGCATGATCTTCACCTCGATCCAGGCCTATGAGTACATTCACGCGCCGTTCCCGTTCAAGGGGCTGAACTATGGCGCGGCCTTCTTCATGGCGACCGGGTTCCACGGTTTCCACGTCATCATCGGCACGATCTTCCTGATCGTCTGCCTGATCCGCGCCTATAAGGGCGATTTCACCCCGAAGCAGCATTTCGGCTTCGAAGCGGCGGCGTGGTACTGGCATTTCGTCGACGTGGTGTGGCTGTTCCTGTTCGTCGCCATCTATGTGTGGGGCGGCTGGGGTGCGCCGGTCCACGGTGGCTGAGCCGGACGGGGGTTCGGGCCGGGCGGATTCGTCCGCCGGCCACGAAGCCCCGCCGAATGAGGTTGCGACGGGCGCGGCGGCCGACACCGGCTTGCCGCGCCCGCTCGATTGTGGGCTCAGGGGATTGCGCCCGCGCTGCGGCGCGAAAACCCTGTTCGCCGGCTGGACCCGCTTCGCTGAGCGCTGCCACGCCTGCGGGCTCGATTATGCCGCGTTCAACGTCGGTGACGGGCCGGCGGCATTCCTTACCCTGATCCTCGGTGCTCTGGTGGTGATCGGCGCGGTGACGCTGGAGCTGACGCTTGCGCCGCCCTTGTGGGTGCAATTGCTGATCTGGGCGCCGGTGACGCTTGCCGGGGTGGTGCTGAGCCTCCGGCTTGCCAAGGGCTGGCTGATCGCCCTCGAATATCGCAACGCGGCGCGCGAAGGGCGGTTGAAACAATGAAAGATTCTTTGAAAATGCCCCCGCGGGACATTTCGGGGCGGCGCCGGCCCGCTCCCCCACCCGTCCACCCACGAAAGT
>JAFKLV010000212.1 GCA_017304125.1 Sphingomonadales bacterium | reverse complement strand
TGCGGCGGCGCTCGATCGCGGCGTCAATCTTGCGCTGGTCGGCGATGAATTGCTCCAGTTCGGTGTTGCCGAGCAGCTTGCGGCGCGGCGCTGGCGGCTGCGCGACTTGTGGCGCGGGCGGCGCGGCACCGCGGCGACGGCGCATGCGGCGGGCGACCGCTTCGTGCTGATCGAGGCGGAGAGCGCGCTGGTCGTGTCGCTGGCGGCGTCGCCCTGGCAGGCGGAGCGCGCCGGCGGGGCGGTGGCGGTCACGGTGATGCAAATCGGCACCAACGGCGCCTCGCCCGCAGCGACGATCACCGTCTGACATCACAATTTGCGAATGGAGACGATTCATGAGCGAGGAACGATCGCCGCGCCTTGCGCTGCCGCTGTTGCAGCCGGGGCAGGCGCAGAAGGAACAGGATCACAACGAAGCGCTGGCGCGGCTCGATCTCGCGGTTCAGCCCGCGGTGCAGGCGGTGGCGCTCGATACGCCGCCGGCGGCGCCCGGCGAGGGGCAATGCTGGATCGTCGGCGCCGCGCCGAGCGGCGACTGGTCGGGGCGCGCCGGGATGCTGGCGGGGTGGACCGCCGGCGGCTGGCGTTACATCGCGCCGGTGGAGGGAATGGTCGCATGGAGTCTTGCGGATCGCCTCTTGCTGCGGTTCGACGCGGGGCAGTGGCGCGCGGGTGAGGCGCGCGCGACGCGATTGATCGTCGATGGCGAGCAGGTGGTCGGCGCGCGGCGCGCGGCAATTCCCGACCCGGCCGGTGGCGCGACGGTGGACGGCGAAGCGCGCAGCGCGCTGCTCCAGGTGCTGGCGGCGCTGCGCGGACATGGCCTGATTGCGTGAAGACTTGTTGCATAATAGCAACAAATCGACGTTTTTGTGCGCTTGCGTGGAAACCAAGCTTCCGATAGTGAGTTTGCGCTGTCCGTAGTGACATTGTGGAAAGGGGATTATGATGCGGAAGCTTGCCGTTGTAGTGGCACTTGCCTCCACCGCACTTGCCTCGCCGGAGCTTGCGCGCGACAAGGCTTGGTATGTGGGCGCCGATTTCGGCGGGATGATTGTCGAGAACATCAACTACAATATCGCCAACGCGAGCGCGGCGCTGTCCGGCACGACGACCGTCAACCATGATTATGGTTGGGATTCGGACGGCGTGATCGGTTACGATTTCGGCGGTTTCCGCCTCGAAGCCGAAGTCGGTTATCGCACCGCGACCGTCGATAGCATCACTTCGAGCGGCGGCACCCCGCTGGCGGGTGGCGCGATCCTCCCCGCGGGCACCTATGGCTATGCCGGCGGTCGTTCCTCGGCGCTCAGCTTCATGCTGAACGGCTTGCTCGACTTCGGGCCGGACGATGGGCTTCAGGGCTTCCTCGGCGGTGGTGCCGGTGTCGCGCGCGTCAAGAGCCGGATCGATCTGAACTCGGCGGGTTCGACGCTGGACGATTCCGACACGGTCTTCGCCTGGCAGGCGATCGCGGGCGTTCGCGCACCGCTGACCAACCACATCGACGTCTCGCTGAAGTATCGTTTCTTCAACGCGGACAAGGTGAAGCTGACCGACATCGCGGGTTCGTCGTATGACGGCCGCTTCCGGTCGCACTCGATCCTCGGCGGTCTGACCTACAACTTCGGCGAACCGGCTGCTCCGCCCCCGCCGCCGCCGCCGCCGCCGCCGCCTCCCCCGCCGCCTCCGCCGCCGCCGCCGCCGCCGCCGGAAGTGGTGTGCTCGCCGGGTCCGTTCATTGTCTTCTTCGAATGGGACAAGTCGGACATCACCCCGGAAGCGCAGTCGATCCTCGACAACGCGGTCACCCAGTACCAGAGCTGCGGCAACGCGCAGGTCATGGTTGCGGGCTTCACCGACACCTCGGGTTCGGCGAAGTACAACATGGGCCTGTCGCAGCGTCGTGCGGACTCGGTGAAGGCGTATCTGTCGTCGAAGTCGGTCCCGGATGCGGTGATCTCGACCCAGGCGTTCGGCAAGACGCACCTCCGCGTGCAGACCGCCGATGGCGTCCGCGAGGTCCAGAACCGTCGCGTGGAAATCACTTATGGGCCGGGCGCCGGTCACTAAGTTCGATATCCATCGACGAAAAAATCGGGAGGTCGGCATTGCCGGCCTCCCTTTTTTATTGTGGCGATGCCGGGCGATTTCGCTGACGCGCGGGCGTCACGCAGGGGCCGATCGACGGGATGCCCGCTGCGCGCGGCGCAACCGCTCGATCAAATCACTGTTTGTCGTGGAGTTTGGCGGCGAAGGCATTAGAGCCGCTGTACAGCTATCAGGATGTAAGGAGTTCAGATGCGCATCACGATGATCGGCTCGGGATATGTCGGGCTGGTTTCCGGCGCCTGCTTCGCCGATTTCGGCCATAGCGTGATTTGCGTCGACAAGGCGGCGGACAAGATCGAGGCGTTGCTCGCGGGGCGGATCCCGATCTACGAGCCGGGGCTCGAGCAACTGGTCAGCAGCAATGTCGCCGCGGGGCGCTTGTCCTTCACCACCGATCTCGCCGCCGGCGTCGCCGGGGCGGAGGCGGTGTTCATCGCGGTCGGCACGCCCTCGCGGCGCGGCGACGGCCATGCTGATCTGAGCTATGTCTATGCCGCCACTGAGGAAATCGCGCGCGCCGCGACCGGCCCGCTGGTGGTGGTGACCAAATCGACCGTCCCCGTCGGCACTGGCGACCGCGTCGAGCAGATCCTGCGCGATACCCGCCCCGACGGCGATTTCGCGGTGGTCTCCAACCCCGAATTCCTGCGTGAAGGCGCCGCGATCGGCGATTTCAAACGCCCCGACCGCATCGTCATCGGCACCGACGACGATCGCGCGCGCGCGGTGATGCGTGAAGTCTATCGCCCGCTCTATCTCGGCGAGAGCCCGATCCTGTTCACCGGGCGGCGCACAGCCGAGCTGACCAAATATGCCGCCAATGCATTCCTCGCGACCAAGATCACCTTCATCAACGAGATGGCCGATCTGTGCGAGGCGGTGGGCGCCGATGTGCGTGATGTGTCGCGCGGGATCGGGCTCGACAATCGCATTGGGCGCAAATTCCTCCACGCCGGCCCGGGCTATGGCGGGTCGTGCTTCCCGAAGGATACGCTGGCGCTGCTCAAGACCGCCGAGGATTTCGAGAGCCCGGTGCGGATCGTCGAGGCGGTCGTTCAGGTCAATGATACGCGCAAGCGCGCGATGGGGCGCAAGGTGCTGAGCGTGCTAGAGGGCGAGCCGCGCGGTAAGACGGTGGCGGTGCTGGGGCTGACCTTCAAACCCAATACCGACGATATGCGCGACGCGCCGTCGATCGCGATCGTCCAGAGCCTGATCGACGCCGGGGTCAATGTTCGCGCCTATGACCCGGAGGGTACCGAGACCGCCAAAGCGGTGATGCCCGACATCACCTATTGCACCGATGCCTACGATGCCGCGGCCGGCGCCGATGCGGTGGCGATCGTCACCGAATGGGATGTGTTCCGCGCGCTCGATCTCAAGCGGCTCGCCGAGACGATGGCGGCGCCGGTGCTGGTCGATCTGCGCAACATCTATGACCGGGCGGAGGCCGAGCGCGCCGGCTTTGCCTATTCGGCGGTCGGGCGGTGAACCGCGCGCCGCCGATTTCGGGCCTGCTCGAAACCGCGCTCTATGTCGCGGATATGGCCCGATCGGTGGCGTTTTTCCGCGATGTGCTGGGGCTCTCGATCATGGTCGAGGCGCCGCGGCTGACCGCGTTCAACGCCGGGAGCGGCGGGGTGTTGCTGCTGTTTCCGCAAGGCGGCGCGACGCATGACGTGAGCAGCGAGCAGGGCGTCGTGCCGGGGCATGACGGGCGCGGCCCGCTGCACATGGCATTTGCGATCGAGGCGGGCGCGCTGGACCCGTGGCGCGCGCAGCTCGTCGCGGCGGGGGTGACGCTGCGTGGCGAGATGCACTGGCCGCGCGGGGGCACCAGCCTCTATTTCGAAGACCCCGACGGGCATGTGCTCGAACTGGCTACGCCGGGGCTATGGCCCAATGACGCGGACCGGCCGTCAGTCGGCGAGCGCGGCTGACAGCCAGTCGGGGATGATCGCGTCGCCCGGCGCTTCGACGCGGCGCAGCTCGATCATCAGCCCCAGCGCGGGATAGCTGGTGCGGGTGCGATCGCCCGGTTCGCCGAGCGGGGCGACGAACAGCCGGCGATTGACCTTGCTGCGGTGATGCATCCGCGCGGTATTCTCCTGACCGACATAGCAGCCCTTGGCGAAGCTGACGCCGTTCAGCTCACGCGCATTGCATTCGAGCCACAGGGTCGCGCCGTCGCCGAGTTCGGCGATGCCCTCGGTCACGCCGAGCGACAGGCGGTGCGCGAGCCAGCCTTCCGCCGCAGCGCCGGGGGCGGCGATCCAGCGCCGGCCGA
>JAFKLV010000211.1 GCA_017304125.1 Sphingomonadales bacterium | reverse complement strand
GATCTGTTCAAGGTGGTGCCCGAGCTGACGCAGAAGCTCTAAGCCGGTGGAGCCAGGCTCCACGGCGGTGCCCGAGCGAAGCAAGGGCATAGAGCCACTGCCGGCCGGCGCCGCCACAGCGGCGTCCGACGACGCGGGACTTGCTCCCGCGTCGTCGCTCGACTGGCGAACCGACGGGGCGGCGCTTCACCGGGGCGCCGCCCTTTCGATTCTTCCCCAACTCGACGCCTTCGCCGCCGCGCACCCGGAATCACGCGCGGGCGTCCGGCTCCGCAGCCTTCCTCCGCTCGCCCCGGTTGCCGCCATCGCCGCGCGCTACCTCGGCGCTAATGCGCGACCGGTGCGCGCGATCCTGTTCGACAAATCGCCCGGCACGAACTGGTCGCTCGGCTGGCATCAGGATCGCACGATCGTGGTGCGCGAACAGCACGACACACCCGGCTTCGGCCCATGGGGGCGCAAGGCGGGGCTGATCCATGTCGAACCGCCCTTCGCGATCATCGAGGCGATGGCGACGCTGCGCATCCACCTCGACGACGTGCCAGCCGACAATGCCCCGCTGATCATCGCCCCCGGCTCGCATCGGCTCGGGCGGATCGCCGAACCCGATATCGCCGATACGGTGGCGCGGCTGGGGCATTTCGCCTGCCTTGCCCGGCGCGGCGATATCTGGGCCTATGCGACGCCGATCCTCCACGCCTCCGCCGCGAGCACCGGCCATGCGCATCGCCGCGTGCTGCAAATCGACTATGCCGCGCGGCCGCTGCCGGGTGAACTGGAATGGTTAGGCACCTGACCACTGGCGCGCGCCGCATTCGGCGCTAACCTCGTGCTCATGTTGCTCGCCCTGCTCCTCGCCGCTGCTGCGCCCGCCGCGCAGCCCGCACCGCCGCCGCCCGCTCCCGCCGCCAAACAATGGCCGATCAAGGAGGGCGATTTCGTCATGCGCGATTTCGCGTTCCGCTCGGGCGAGAAGCTGGCGACGCTCAGGCTCCACTATACCACGCTCGGCACCCCGCATCGCAATGCGGCGGGGGAGATCGACAATGCGGTGATGGTGCTCCACGGCACCGGCGGCACCGGCAAGCAATTCCTCCAGCCGCAATTCGCCGACGAGCTCTACGGCCCGGGCCAGCCGCTCGATATCGCGCGTTATTTCATCATCCTCCCCGACAATATCGGACATGGCGGCTCGTCCAAGCCATCCGACGGGCAGCGGATGGCCTTTCCGCGCTACGATTATGACGACATGGTCGCCGCGCAGCACCGGCTGCTCGCCGAGCATTTCGGCATCCGCAAGATGCGGCTGATCATGGGCACCTCGATGGGGTGCATGCACGCCTTCGTATGGGGCGAGACCTTCCCCGATTTCTCGCGCGCGCTGATGCCGATGGCGTGCGAGCCGGTGCAGATCGCCGGGCTCAACCGCATGTGGCGCCAGCTGGCGATCGATTCGATCGAGAATGATCCGGCGTGGAACCGCGGCAATTATGCCGCGCAGCCGGCGCAGGGCGTGCGCGGCGCGGCGTCGCTGCTGTTCATCGCCGGCGGCGCGCCAATCTATCTCCAGTCGGCCTATCCGACACGCGATGCAGCGGTTTCCTATGCGCGCGAGAAAGTCGCCGGGTCGATCAAGGGGATCGACGCCAACGACCTGATCTATCAGCTCGATTCGTCGCGCAACTATGATCCCTGGCCGCGGCTGGAGGCGGTTACCGCGCCGATGATGTGGATCAACTCGGCCGACGATTTCATCAACCCGCGCAACCTCCCCTTCCCCGACGAAGCAGTGAAGCGGATGCCCAACACCCGCTTCCGGCTGATCGCGGAGAGCGCCGACACGCGCGGGCACGGCACGCATACCTGGGCGAAATTCTGGAAGAACGATCTCGCCGGGCTTCTGGCACGCACCGCGCCATGAGGCTTGCCGCGCCGCACCGGGTTTCCTAACCGCCCCGCCATGCGCGCGATCGTCCTGCTCCTCGCCCTGTTGGCCTCCGCCCCCGCCGCCGCGCAGCGCGCCGATCGCGCGACGCCGGGGTTCGTCCGGGTGCGGCTGGAGACCGCGCTCGGCAATATCGTGCTCGCGCTCGATGCGAAGCATGCCCCCATCTCGACCGCCAACTTCATGCGCTATGTCGACGACGGGCGGTTCGACGGGATCAGCTTCTACCGCGTCGCGCGCAGCAAGCAGGCGCCGCAATTCGGCTTCGTCCAGTCGGGCATCCGCACCGATGCGCGGCGCTTCCTCGACACGATCGCGCACGAGCCGACCAACAAGACCGGGATCCGCCATCTCGACATGACGATCTCGATGGCGCGGCGCGGCGAGCCGGGATCGGCCAATGGCAATTGGTTCATCACCGTCGGCGCGATGCCGTCGATGGACGCCTCGCCCGGGCATCCCGGCTATGCCGCCTTCGGGCGCGTGGTCGGCGGGCAGGCGGTGGTGCGCCGCATCCTCGCCCAGCCGACCGGCGGCGGGATGGGTGGCACGATGCTGATGAAGCCGGTCTATGTCCGCCACGCGGTGCGGCTCGACGGCGCCGCCAAACCGACCGGCCGCCCGCGCCCGTGGCTGATCGAAGGACGCAGGGACGGATGATTCGCCGCCGCCTGATCATCACCGGGCGGGTGCAGGGCGTCTATTATCGCGACTGGTTCGTCACGCGGATGCGCACGCTCGGCGTCAACGGCTGGGTGCGCAATCGCGCCGACGGGTCGGTCGAGGCGGTAATCGAATGCCCTGAAGGCGCGCTCGAGGCGGCCGTGGCCGCCGCGCGACAGGGCTCGCCCCCGTCGCGGGTCGATGACGTCGCGGTCAGCGAGGAGACGACAGACGAGCCGCCGGAGGGATTTGAGCGGCGGCGGACCCTCTAACTCCCCTCCCTTCACCAGGGAGGGGAGCAGAAAGGGAGCTACCCCCGCGGGGCGATCGTCTCGATCACCGGGCCGTGCGACGGCGGCGTGCTATTGGCCTGATAGGCGATCACCAGCCCCCAGACGGCGAGTACCGCGGTCACGATCCACGTGCCCATCGCCCCGGCGGCACGCAGCGCATTGGGCGCCGGGCGCGACATGCCGAGCGGATGGACCAGCCGCGCGGCGACGAACACCGCGGTCAGCGCCCACAACAGCAAGGAGGGGCCGCGCGCCAGCTCGATCAGCGCGGTGAGAATCACCACCAGCGGCGCATATTCGGCGAAATTGGCGTGCGCCCGCATCCCGGCGAGCATCTCCGGCTTGCCGCCGTCACCGATCGGCACGCCGCCCATCCGCCCGCGCACCAGCCGCAACCCGAGCCACAGGTTGATCAGCCCGCAGGCCGCCGCCAGCACCAAAGTCACCGGAAGCATCGTCATTCGCCCCTCCCTTTATTTCCCGTCGGTTAGCCCAATAGGGCGACCTTACGTCATTCGTGCGAAGGCGGGAATCCATTCACGTCGACCGTGCTACGTGATTCGGGAGGCGATGCCCGTCGTCGCGAATGACGGGATCGACCGTGACAGGGCGAATTTCGCGCCGGGAAAAATCACCATTCGCGTGCGCGGCTTGCAACGCGAAGATAATCCGCTATAGGCGCGGGGCTTCGCGATGCGCCCGGCCGCCCGGCGCGGCTGACGTATCTTTCGTCGGCTGCGTCTTAGTCGTTCCGGACGAATCGCCTCCTTTTGAACTGAATACGGATCAAGGTGCCGCGATGGCCGTCCCCAAGCGAAAAACTTCTCCCTCCCGTCGCGGCATGCGCCGCGCTCACGACGCGCTCTCGGTCGAGGCGTTTCAGGAATGCCCGAACTGTGGCGAGCTGAAGCGTCCGCACAATCTGTGCCCGGCGTGCGGCCATTATAACGGACGCGAAGTCGTTTCCGTCGAGGGCTAATAGCCCGGCCAACAGGGGGGTCGCCGGTTGATGTCCGACAGCTCGTGGATCGCCGTCGATGCGATGGGCGGTGACGAGGGATTGTCGGTCATGCTGGCCGGCGTCGCGCGCGCGCGCCGTCGCTTCGAGGGGATGAAATTCCTGCTCGTCGGCGACGAAGCGGCGATTCGCGAGGGTCTCAAGACCCATCCCAATCTGAGCAGCAATGCGGAGATCGTCCACGCGCCCGACGTCGTCGGGTCGAGTGAGACGGCCGGCCGCGCGCTGCGTCGGGCCAAAACCACCTCGATGGGGGTGGCGATCGACTGCGTGAAACAGGGCCGGGCCGGCGCCGCCGTCTCGTCGGGTAACACCGGCGCGCTGATGGCGACGGCCAAGCTTGCGTTGCGCACGATGCCCGGGATCGATCGGCCGGCGCTCGCCGCCTTGCTGCCGTCGCTTGGCGATCATGATGCGGTGATGCTCGACCTCGGCGCCAATACCGAGTGCGACGCGCGTAACCTGATGCAATTCGCGGTGATGGGCGCGGCCTATGCC
>JAFKLV010000210.1 GCA_017304125.1 Sphingomonadales bacterium | reverse complement strand
AGGCAGCTGGGTGATCTGCGACCGCTATATCGATTCGACCCGCGCCTATCAGGGCATGGCGGGCGGGATCGACGATGCCGCGCTCCTTGCGCTTCATGCGTTCGGCTCGCGCGGGTTGCTGTCCGATCGCACCTTCGTGCTCGAAGTGCCGCCGGCAGAGGGCGCGCGCCGCGCCGCCGGGCGTGATGGTGAGGGCGCCGATCGTTTCGCGCGCCGGGGTGAGGATTTCCATATCGCCGTCGCCGATGCCTTTGATCGTTTTGCCTCCGCCGAGCCCGATCGCTTTCGCCGCATCGACGCCACTCGCCCGCCGGCGGAGGTCACCGCAGCGGTGCTCGCCGGACTGGCCGACCTGCTGCCATGACGTCATTTCACGGCAATGCCGCGGCACGCGCGGCTTTCGACGCCGCGGTCGACAGCGGGGTGTTGCATCATGCGTGGCTGCTCGCCGGCCCGCAGGGCGTGGGGAAGGGGCGGTTCGCGCGCGAGGCGGCGGCACGGCTGCTCGCGCTATCCGCCGGCGATACGACCGGTGAGCGCACCCGCGCGCTGATCGAGGCAGGGTCGCATCCCGATTACCGCGAACTGGCGCGGCTGGTGAAAGAGGAACGCGGCGAAACGCGGCTGGCGCGCAGCATCACCATCGCGCAGGTCCGCGCGCTCCACCCGCTGTTCGCCACCACCCCGTCGCTCGGGCCGCGCCGCGTGATCGTGATCGACGCGATCGACGATCTCGAGCGCGAAGGCGCTAATGCGCTGCTCAAGAGCCTCGAGGAACCGCCGCCCGGCACCGTCTTCCTGCTCGTCAGCCATGCGCCGGGGCGGTTGCTGCCGACGATACGTTCGCGCTGCCGCACGCTGCGCTTCAACCTGCTCGACGAGCGCGAAGTGCGTGAGGTGCTACGCGAACAGGCCCCCGATCTGCGTGGCGACGAGCTGGAGTCGTTGGTGCGCGCCGCGGCCGGGTCGCCGGGGCGGGCGCTGCGCTATGCCGGGCTCGATCTCGGCGCGATCGATACCGCGTTGACGACGATCGCGCGCACCGGCGACCGCGCCAATGCCGAGCGCACGCGGCTCGCCAAGGCGCTGTCGACCAAGGCGGCGCAACCGCGCTACGAGGCGTTCCTCGATCGCACCCCCGAATTCATCGCCTCGCAGGCGCCACAGCGCGGCGGGGACGAACTGCGCATCGTGCTCGATGCCTATGAGGAAGCGCAGGCGATCGCCGGCGCGGCGCGGCGCTTGTCGCTCGACGCGGGGGGCACGGTGTTCGAGCTCACTGGCGTGGTGGCGCGGCTCGCGCGACTATAATCCTTTCGTCATCCCGGCCTTGCGCCGGGGTGACGCCGCAGGACGGCACGGGCATTCCATCTGCCATAACCGTGCTGTAGGGGGTGGCCATGGCCGACCCCTTTTATATCACGACCGCAATCAGCTACCCCAATGGCAAGCCGCACATCGGCCACGCCTATGAAGCGATCGCCGCAGACTCCATCGCCCGCTTCAACCGCCAGACCGGGCGCGACGTGCGCTTCCAGACCGGGACCGACGAACACGGCCTGAAGATGATGCAGACGGCGCGCCAGCGCGGCATCGAAGTGCGCGAGCTTGCGTTTGAAATGTCGTCTTTGTTCAAGGCGATGTGCGACGATCTCAATATCTCTTACGATCGTTTCATCCGCACCACCGATGCCGATCATTATCGCGCCAGCCAGGCGATCTGGGAGCAGATGCGCGAGGCGGGCGATCTTTATCTCGATCGTTACGAGGGCTGGTATTCGGTCCGCGACGAGGCGTTTTACGACGAGAAGGAACTGGTCGCAGGGGAAGGGGGCGAGAAGCTCTCGCCGCAGGGCACCCCGGTCGAATGGACCGCCGAGGAAACGTGGTTCTTCCGCCTGTCCAAATACCAGCAGCCGCTGCTCGATCTCTATCGCGACAATCCCGATTTCATCCGCCCCGAGGCGCGGCGCAATGAGATCATGCGCTTCGTCGAGGGCGGCCTGTCCGATCTGTCGGTGTCGCGCACCAGCTTCGACTGGGGCGTGCCGGTGCCGGGCAGCCCGGGGCATGTGATGTATGTGTGGGTCGATGCGCTGACCAATTATCTCACCGGCGCGGGCTATCCCGACGGCGAGATGCGTTACTGGCCGGCCGACCTGCATCTGATCGGCAAGGATATCGTCCGCTTCCACACCGTTTACTGGCCGGCGTTCCTGATGTCGGCGGGGATCGCTTTGCCCAAATCGGTGTTCGGGCACGGCTTCGTGCTCCACCGCGGCGAGAAGATGTCGAAGAGCGTCGGCAATGTCGTCGATCCGCTGGAGCTGACCGCGGCGTTCGGGGTCGATGCGTTGCGCTACTTCCTGCTGCGCGAAGTGAGCTTCGGGCAGGACGGCAGCTATTCGGCCGAGGCGATCGTCACCCGCGTCAATGCCGAGCTGGCCAATGCCTTCGGCAATCTCGCGCAGCGCACGCTTTCGTTCATCGCCAAGAACCTGGACGGCGCGATGCCCGATCACGGCCGCCCGGAGAACGCCGACGGGCAGCTGATCGAGGAAGTCGTCCTCGCCGCCGCGGGCTTCAAGACCGCGTTCGAAGATCTGATGCTGAGCCAGGGCGTCGAGGCGTGGCTGCGCGGGGTGTTCGCGTGCAACGCCTATATCGACGCGCAGGCGCCGTGGACGCTGCGCAAGACCGACCCGGAGCGGATGCACGCCGTGCTGCGCACCTTGATCCGCGCGATCCGCATCCTCGCGATCACGATCCTGCCGGTGGTGCCCGAAGCGGCGGGCAAGGTGCTCGACCAGCTCGGCGCCGAGGCGCGCGATCATGCCGCGGTCGATGACGATGGCTGGTACGATCGCCACGCCGCGACCGGCTTCCGCATCGCCGCGCCGACCCCGGTATTCCCGCGGCTCGAATTGCCGGTGGAGGCCGCCTGATGCTGGCCGACAGCCATTGCCACCTCAATTACAAGGGGCTGGTGGAGGATCAGCAGGCGGTGCTGGAACGCGCCCGAGCGCGCGGCGTGACCGCGATGCTCAACATCGCCACCCGCGAACGCGAGTGGGACGACGTGCTGGCGACCGCCGAGCGCGAACCCGATGTGTGGGCGACGGTCGGCATCCACCCGCATGAGGCGGATGAGCATCCGCATATCGACACCGCCAAGCTCGTCGCGCGCACCGCGCATCCGCGCGTCGTCGGGATCGGCGAAACCGGGCTCGATTATTATTACGACCATAGCGACCGCACCCGGCAACAGGTGAGCTTCCGCGCGCATATCGCCGCCGCGCGCGAGACGGGGCTGCCGATCATCATCCACACCCGCGACGCGGAGGATGATACCGCTGCGATCCTGCGCGAAGAAATGGGGAAGGGGGCCTTCCCCGGCGTCATCCATTGCTTCACCGGGACGGGCGCCTTCGCCGATATCGCGCTGGATCTCGGCTTCTATATCTCGATCTCGGGTATCGTGACCTTCAAGAGTGCGCGCGAATTGCAGGAAACCGCCGCGCGGCTGCCGATCGAGCGCTTGCTGGTCGAAACCGATGCGCCGTTCCTCGCCCCGGTGCCGCATCGCGGCAAGACGGGGGAACCCGCGTTCGTTGCCGATACCGCGGCCTTCCTCGCCACTTTGCGCGGCGAATCGGTCGAGCAATTACAGGAAGCTACCGCACATAATTTCCACAATCTGTTCAGTAAGACGCGCGCGTGAAGCTGCGCATCCTCGGCTCCGGCACTTCGTCCGGCGTGCCGCGGATCGGCAATGACTGGGGGGCGTGCGATCCCGCCGAGCCGCGCAACCAGCGCACCCGCGCCTCGGCGCTGATCGAACATGCCGGCACGCGCGTGCTGGCGCAGACGCTGCTTCGGCTGGCCGGCACCGCATGACGCGCCGGCTGCCATCGAGTCACCCCTTATCGAACGAGGAATCGCATGCGCTCCAGTGTCAGATACCCGGCGGCCAACGAGATCCTGCTCACCGATTGCCATCTGATCGATGGCGTGTCGGATGAACCCTTCGAACGCGCCTATGTCGAGATCCGCGACGGCAAGTTCGTGGCCTCGGGGCCGATGAGCAAGGCGCCGCGCGTCAAGGGTCTGTACGAGATCGACTGTCAGGGCCGCACCGTGATGCCCGGGCTGATCGACTGCCACGTGCACCTGGTGTATGCGGGCTCGAAGAACATGGAAGAGGCGATCCGCTTTCCGGTGGAAACGGCGGTGATCCACGCCGTGATGCATGCGCGTGCCGTGCTCGATTCCGGCTATACGGCGGTGCGCGAAGTGGGCACGATCGGCAATACCAGCGTGGCGATGCGCGACGCGATCCGGCAGCGCAAGATCTATGGCCCCAAGATCGTGGCCAGCGGCCGCGGCATCGGCACCACCGGCAGCGGCAACGATCTGT
>JAFKLV010000209.1 GCA_017304125.1 Sphingomonadales bacterium | reverse complement strand
CAGCATGAACATGATCATGTCCGACCATTCCATCGCCGAGGCCTGCTCGTTGGAGAACATCGGATTCTTTGTCATCCCGATCGCCTCGTAAAAGGCGGTCGCCTTCGCGACATTGGCAACCGGCAGGTTCACGAAGATCATCGACGCCACGGCGGTGAGCGGCGCGCTACTCGCCTTGTCGCGCGACAGCCGGGCCGAGGTGGACGCGATCGCCGATGCCGCGATCGCCGCCGGCGGGCGCGAGGCGCGCGAGAAGCAGGATTTGGGCTTCATGTATTCGCGCGCGTTCGAGGATCTCGACGGCCATGTCTTCGAGCCGCTGCACATGGATATGGCGGCCGCCGAACAGGCGCTGTCCGCGACCCATGGCGACGCCGTGAACGCTTGATAAATAACAATATTATTTAGGAACAAGAGCGATGCCCGAAACTCCCCAGATCATCACCTTCGGCTGGGTGCCGGAGTTCGCGCGCGGCTTCGTCCGCGATCTCCGTCCGCGCTGGGCGTGCGAGGAAGTCGGCCAGCCCTATGAGGCGGTGCTGATCCGTGACGCCAAGACGCCCGAGCATCGCCGGCTGCAGCCGTTCGGCCAGGTGCCGGCGTGGCGCGACGGCGAGGTCGAGATGTTCGAATCCGGCGCGATCGTGCTCCACATCTGCGAGAAAGCCGGGAAACTGATCCCGGCCGATCCGGCGGCGCGGTCGCGCGCGATCCAGTGGCTCGTCGCCGCGCTCAATTCGGTCGAGCCGTTCGTCATGGCGCTGGCGGTCAACGACCTGTTCGAAGTCGATCGCCCATGGTCAGCGACGCGCCACGACAAGGTCGTCGAGGATCTCAACGGGCGCCTCGCCGATCTCGAAAACGCGCTCGGCGACAAGCAATGGCTCGACGGCGGCGATTTCACCGTCGGCGATCTGATGATGGTCTCGGTGCTCGGCGGGCTGCGCGGCACCGGCACGCTCGATCGCTTCCCGCGGCTCGCGGCCTATGTCGCGCGCGGCGAAGGACGCCCGGCGCACCGCAAAGCGATGGCCGATCACCTCGCGACCTTCGATGATGCGGTCGCTGCCTGAGGGAGAGGAACGATGAGTTATTTCCAAGGGTTCGTCATTCCCGTGAAACGCGGCGAGCGCGATGCCTATCGCGAGATGGCGGCCAAGGCCGCACCGGTCTTCGCCGAACATGGCGCGACCCGCACCGTGGAATGCTGGGGCGACGACGTGATGAACGGCACGCGCACCGATTTCCGCAAGGCGGTCGGCGCCACCGAGGAGGAAAATATCGTCTTCTCCTGGGTCGAGTGGCCCGATCGCGCGACCTGCGACAAGGCCGCCGCGGCGATGATGCAGGATGAGCGGATGCAGCCGCCCGATCCTGTCCCGTTCGACATGCAGCGGATGATCTACGCCGGCTATGATCTCGACTATCAGGCCGGGCCGGCGGGGCCGATCGGCTATGTCGACGGGATCGTCGCCTCGGTGCCGGACGGCAAGCGCGACGCCTTCGTCGACACCGCCGCAGCGGTCGGCGCGATCTTCCGCGAAAAGGGCGCGACGCGCGTGGTCGATGGCTGGGGTGCCGACGTGCCCGACGGCAAGGTCACCGATTTCCGCCGCGCGGTGCAGGCGCCGACCGGCGAGACGGTGGTGTTCGGCTGGGTCGAATGGCCCGACAAGGCGACCCGCGACGCCGGCATGGCCGCGATGATGCAGGACGATCGGATGCGCGAGAATGCGCCGCCGTGGAACGGCCAGCTCGCGATCTTCGGCGGGTTCGCGCCGATCCTCGATACCGCCAATTGAAGGAGGCAAGGATGAGCAATGGAGAGGGCACGCCCGTCTGGTTCGAGCTGACCACGCCCGATCAGGACGCGTCGCAAAGCTTCTATGAGCATGTCGCCGGCTGGACGGTCGCGGCATCGCCGATGGCCGAGCACGGCGGTTATCGCGTCGCCAGTGCGCCCGATGGCGCGCAGGTCGCCGGGCTGATGACCCCGCCACCGGGGATCTCGATGCACGGCTGGGCGCTCTATTTCGGCACCGCCGATGTCGATGCGGCGGCGGCGCGGGTCAAGGAACTGGGCGGCACGATCTATTTCGGCCCGATGGATATCCCCCATGTCGGGCGCTTCGCCACGGTCGCCGACCCGCAGGGGATCGTGTTCAACATGATGACCGGCTCCAGCCCCGAAGGCTCGCAGGCGTTCGCGACGGCGCCGGGCGGGCTCGGCCACGGCGTCTGGGTCGAGCTGGCAACCCCCGACCCCGACAAGGCCTTCGCTTTCTACGGCAAGATGTTCGGCTGGGAGAAAACCGGCGCGATGCCGATGGGCGAGGCGGGCGATTATGCCTTCATCGGCAAGGGCGAGAGCTTCCGCCCCGGCGCGGTGATGTCCAGCGCCACCACCGGCGCCGCCGCGCGGTGGAACTGGTATGTCCATGTCGCCGATATCGATGCCGCGATCACCGCCGCCAAGGCGCATGGCGGCGCCTTGCTGCAGGGGCCGGACCCGATCCCGGGCGGCGATTATTCGGCCAATGTGTCCGACGCCCACGGGTGCCAGATCGGGCTGGTCGGCCCGCGCAAGTGAACAGCAGAATGACGGGAGAGCGATGATGACCAAATTTCGTACCTGCCTGTGGTTCGATCACGGCAAGGCCCGCGAGGCCGCGGAATTCTACGCCCGCACCTTCCCCGACAGCCATGTCGAGACGGTCAACAAGGCGCCGTCGGATTACCCCGGCGGCGACGCCGGGAAAGAGCTGGTGGTGCAATTCACCCTGCTCGGCCAGGCCTTCATGGGGCTCAACGGCGGCCCCAATTTCAAGCCCAATGAGGCGGTGAGCTTCATGGTCTATACCGAGAATCAGGAAGAGACCGATCGCTACTGGAACGCGCTGGTCGCCGACGGCGGCGCGGAAAGCGCATGCGGCTGGTGCAAGGACCGCTGGGGCTTTTCGTGGCAGATCACCCCGCGCGTGCTGATGGAATCGCTCAGCGACCCCGATCCCGCCCGATCGAAGCGGGTGTTCGAGGCGATGATGACGATGAAGAAGATCGACATCGCCACGATCGAACGCGCGCGCCGCGGCGAGGACGTGTCGGCGTGAGCCGGGTCGACAGCGAACTGGCGATCGACCGCCTCATCGACGCGCCGCGCGCGCTGGTGTGGCGTGCAATGGTCGATCACCTCGCCGAATGGTGGTGCCCGCGCCCGTGGACGACCGAGATCGTCGCGCTCGACTGGCGCTCGGGCGGGCGCTTCAACCTCGCGATGCACGGCCCGGACGGGGAGGTCCACGGTGGCGACGGGATGTTGCTCGAGGTCGTGCCGGGCGAGCGGATCGTCTTCACCAATGCGTTGGGCCAGGACTGGCAGCCGCAAGCCGCGCAACCGGTGGCGATCGTCGGCATGTTCGCACTCGCCGATGCGCCGCGCGGCCGCACCGCCTATCGCGCCAGCGCGCGCCACTGGACCGACGCCGATACCAAGGCGCATGCCGATATGGGGTTCGCCGAGGGCTGGGGGATCTGCGCCGACCAGCTCGAACAGGTCGTGGCGCGGCTGAAGGAGACCGCCGATGCGTAAGATCATCGGCGGCGTCTTCCAGTCGCTCGACGGGGTGATGCAGGCCCCGGGTGGCCCGCGCGAGGACTGGACCGGCGGGTTCACGCTCGGCGGCTGGTCCGCGTCCTTCTGGGACGAGGCGATGGAAAGCGCGATGGGCAGCCTGTTCGGCGGCCCGTTCGATCTGCTGCTCGGGCGCAAGACGTGGGAGATCTTCGCCGCGCACTGGCCCTATGTCGGCCCCGACGACCCGATCGGCGGCTTGTTCGACCGCGCGAACAAATATGTCGTGACCCGCAGCAGCACGCCGCTCGAGTGGCAGAACAGCCACCGCATCGGCAACATCGACGAGATTGCGCGGCTCAAACAGGGTGACGGTCCGCAATTGCTGATCCAGGGCAGCAGCACGCTCTATCCCGCGCTGTTCGCCGCCGGGCTGGTCGACCAATTGCTGGTGATGACCTTCCCGGTGGTGCTGGGATCGGGGAAACGGCTGTTCGGTCCGGGCACCCCGCCCTTCGCGCTCAAGCTGATCGGGCAAAGCGTCTCGGCGACCGGGGTGACGCTCGCCACCTACCAGCCCGACGGCGCGGTGCCGATCGGCGACTTCCAGCTCAGCGAACCGAGCGCGCGCGAAGCCGCGCGGCAGCAACGGATGAAGCTGGAGGGGTAAAGTTCACGAAGTTCACACGAGTGATCGGTGAGGCCAAATCCTAGCAAGAACTGAATTATACTAATATTACAATAGTTTATATCGTATTTCGTCACCCCGGCCTTGTGCCGGGGTCCACTGTGCCGCGCGCTCAGCGACAAGAGCTTCTTGTCCTGCCTCTGCCTCCCGGTGGACCCCGGCACAAGGCCGGGGTG
>JAFKLV010000208.1 GCA_017304125.1 Sphingomonadales bacterium | reverse complement strand
GCTCGCATCGATATCGAGGCCGGTGCCGGTCAAGGTGCCGTCCGTGGCCGGTGCGCGGCGATAGCCGATGCCGCCGGCGGCGGTGAGCGGAACGAGGCTCGCGACCGCGCTGGCGTCGAGTGCGGTCACCGAATTCGCCGCCAATGCCTGATAGAGTGAGGCGGCCGACACGTCATAGCTGCTGCTGCCGGCCTGGGCGAGAATGCTGGAGCCAAGCGCCGCGAACGATATGTTGATGTTGATATCCTGCGCGCCGGCGGCGCCGCTGAGCGTTTGGTTGAAATAATTCGCCGCCTTCTGAAAGGCGTAAAGCGCGGCAGCACCATTTGGTGCGCTGGAGAAACTATTGTCCGGCCGCAGGATGATGCTGATCGCGCTGGCTGGTGTCGTTGCAAAGAAAATGCCAGAAACAGCAGACGCGACAAACAATACGCTTTTCAACGTTTTCATAACCGCCCCCTCGTTTCATTCTGTCGAGGAGGGTAAAATAAGGTTAACTACAGTTTAATATTTGACCTGCGTCAAATCTACGAAATCGAGTGTTGCGCAAGAAAAAAGGCGCCCCCGCCACGCGCGGGAACGCCTGATTTCATTGGTTATCTGCGTTGATCGATCAGGCGGCGAGCTTGCGCAGCACATATTGCAGGATGCCGCCGTTGAGGAAATACTCCAGCTCGTTGACGGTATCGATGCGGCAGCGCGCGACGAAGGTTTCGCTGCTGCCGTCGGCGCGGGTGAGTGTCACGTCGACATCCTGACGCGGGCGCAGGCCCGCGATATTGTGGATCGTGAAGGTCTCCGAGCCGTCGAGCCTGAGCGTCTTGCGATCGACGCCGTCGGCGAACTGCAGCGGCAGCACGCCCATCCCGACGAGGTTCGAGCGGTGGATGCGCTCGAAGCTCTCCGCGATCACCGCGCGCACGCCGAGCAAATTGGTGCCCTTCGCCGCCCAGTCGCGCGACGAGCCGGTGCCATATTCCTTGCCCGCGACGATGACGAGCGGCACCCCGTCCGCCTTGTAGCGCATCGCCGCGTCATAGATCGGCATCACTTCGCCGGCATATTTCGACATGCCGCCCTCGACGCCCGGCACCATCTCGTTGCGGATGCGGATGTTGGCGAAGGTGCCGCGCATCATCACTTCGTGGTTGCCGCGGCGCGCGCCGTAGCTGTTGAAGTCGGCCTTGGCGACCTGATGCTGCTGCAGATAGGTGCCCGCCGGGCTGTCCGCCTTGATCGAACCGGCCGGGGAAATGTGGTCGGTGGTGATCGAATCGCCGAGGATGGCGAGCGGCTTGGCCTCGATGATGTCGGTCACCGGCTTCGGCGTCATCCCCATCCCCTCGAAATAGGGCGGGTTGGCGACATAGGTGGAGCCGGCGCGCCAGGTGTAGGTGTCGCTGCCCTCGACCTGGATCTCGCGCCACTTGGCGTCGCCGGCATAGACGTTGCCGTACCGCGCCCGGAACATCGCATCGTCGATGTTCGCGGTCATCAGCGCATTGACCTCGTCATTGGTCGGCCAGATGTCCTTGAGATAGACGTCGCTGCCGTCCGACGCGGTGCCGATCGGGGTCGAGACCATATCCTCGGTCACCGTGCCCTTCAGCGCATAAGCGACGACCAGCGGTGGCGAGGCGAGAAAGTTGGCGCGCACGTCGGGGCTGACGCGGCCCTCGAAGTTGCGGTTGCCCGACAGTACGCTGGCCGCAACCAGATCATTGCCGTTGATCGCCGCCGAGATCGGCGGCGCGAGCGGCCCCGAATTGCCGATGCAGGTGGTGCAGCCATAGCCGACGAGGTTGAACCCGATCGCGTCGAGATCCTCGCTCAGCCCCGATTTGTCGAGATAATCGGTCACGACCTGCGATCCCGGCGCAAGCGAGGTCTTCACCCACGGCTTGGGCTTCAGCCCCTTGGCGCGCGCCTTGCGCGCGACCAGCCCGGCGGCGACCAGCACCGACGGGTTGGAGGTGTTGGTGCACGAAGTGATCGCGGCGATCACCACGTCGCCGTCGCCAATGTCATGATCGCGGCCCTCGACCGGGACGCGCGCCGGCTGCGTCTTGTTGTAAAGCTTGGCGAGATCGGCGTTGAACACGTCGTCGACCGAGTCGAGCGTCACTTTGTCCTGCGGGCGCTTCGGGCCGGCGAGCGACGGGACGACGCTGGCCATGTCGAGTTCGAGCGTGTCGGTGAACACCGGATCGGGCGAATTGGCGTCGCGCCACATGCCCTGCGCCCGGGCATAGGCCTCGGTCAGCGCCACCGTCTCGTCGGGGCGGCCGGTGAGGCGCATATAATCGAGCGTGCGATCGTCGACCGGGAAGAAGCCGCAGGTCGCGCCATATTCGGGCGCCATATTGGCGATCGTCGCACGATCGGCGAGCGTCATCGAGGCGAGGCCCGGGCCGTAGAATTCGACGAAGCGGCCGACCACGCCCTTGGCGCGCAGCATCTGCGTCACGGTCAGCACCAGATCGGTGGCGGTGATGCCTTCACGCAGCGCGCCGGTCAGCTTGAAGCCGACGACTTCGGGGATCAGCATCGACACCGGCTGGCCGAGCATCGCCGCCTCGGCCTCGATCCCGCCGACGCCCCAGCCGAGCACGCCCAGCCCGTTGATCATCGTCGTGTGGCTGTCGGTGCCGACCAAGGTATCGGGATAAGCGATCGTCGCGTTGCTCTTGGCGTTCTCGCCGGTCTCGGTCGCCGACCACACCGCCTGGCCGATATATTCGAGGTTCACCTGGTGGCAGATGCCGGTGCCCGGGGGGACGACCTGAAAATTGTCGAGCGCCTTTGAACCCCACTTCAGGAACTCGTAACGCTCGCTGTTGCGGGCATATTCGAGGTCGACGTTATCCGCGAACGCCTTGGGGGTGCCGAATTCGTCGACCATCACCGAGTGATCGATGACGAGGTGGACGGGCACCTGCGGGTTGATCTTGGCCGCATCGCCGCCGAGCTTGGTGATCGCATCACGCATCGCGGCGAGATCGACGACGCACGGCACGCCGGTGAAATCCTGCATCAGCACGCGCGCCGGGCGGTATTGGATCTCGCGATCGGAGCGGCGCTCCTGCTGCCAGTCGACGATCGCCTGCACGTCCTCGGGGGTGACGGTCACACCGTCCTCGAAGCGCAGCATATTCTCCAGCAGCACCTTCATCGAGAAGGGCAGGCGGGAGATATCGCCATATTTCTCCGCCGCCTTGGCGAGCGAGAAATAGTCATAAGCCTTGCCGTTCACATTGAGCGTGGTGCGGGCGCCGAGCGTATCGTGGCCGATGGCGGTCATGCGGGTCCTTTCCCCATGGTGGGCCAGCCGGGCGCGGCGGGGAGGCGGTGACCGCGGCGAACGCCGGGCCCCCGCGCGAGCGCGCCCGAACGGGCGGAAGCAACCGAGTCAAGGAGCCGATAGCAGTGGGTGGGGCAGGGGGGAAGGGGCGGCGAGGAGGATCGATATTCAACGCTTGCGTCAACCACATCGTCACCCCGGCCTTGAGCCGGGGTCCATCGGGAGGCAGGGGCAGGACAGGAGGTTCTAGCCGCTGCGCGTGCGGCACCATGGACCCCGGCTCAGGGCCGGGGTGACGGTGTGAAGAAAGGCTGAGTTCGGCCCAATATCGCGGAAAAACTCAGTCCAGCCGGCGTGCGAGTTCGCTGTTGAGCGCCAACGCGGCGAGGGTGCCGAGCGCGCCCGAGAGCAGATAGCCACCGGCCGCGATCAGCCCGAAATTCTTCGCCAGCACCAGCGCGGCGAGCGGGGCGAAGCCGGCGCCGAACAACCAGGCGAGGTCGGAGGTCAGCGCCGCGCCGGTATAGCGCGCGCGCTTGGGGAAATTGTTGGTCACCGCGCCCGAGGACTGGCCGAACGACAGCCCGAGCAGGATGAAGCCGGTGACCATGAACATCGCCTCGCCCGCGCCGCCGGCGTCGAGCAATTGCGGCGCGAAGCCCGAGAAGGCCGCGATCGCCGCCGCGGTATAGCCGAGCAGCGAGCGCCGCCCGATCCGGTCCGCGAGCACGCCCGAAAAGACGATCGCCCCGACGCCGAACGCCGCGCCGACGATCTCGATCATCAGGAAGCGGGTAATGCTCTCATGCGTGAACAACGCGACCCAGGAGAGCGGGAACACCGTCACCATGTGGAACAGGGCGAAGCTCGCCAGCGGGGCGAAGGCGCCGATGATGATATTGTGCCACTGCGCCTTGACCGTCGCGATCACGGGCGAGGGGGTCAGTTCGCGCGCCTTGAACAGCTCGTTATATTCCGGCGCGACCGAGATGCGCAGCCGCGCGAACAGCGCGACGACGTTGATCGCGAAGGCGACGAAGAACGGATAGCGCCAGCCCCAGCTGAAGAAATCGTCGAAGCCGAGCGTGCCGATGAAGAAGGCGAACAGCCCGCTGGCCACGATCAGCCCGAGCGGGGCGCCGAGCTGCGGC
>JAFKLV010000207.1 GCA_017304125.1 Sphingomonadales bacterium | reverse complement strand
CATCCACGGCATCACCTGCGTTTCGATCTCGACGGCGGCTTCCGCGCGGGCGCGCGCGACCGTGGGCCAGTCGCCGCGATAGATCACGACCTGCTCGGCGGCGGGCGGATGCGCGGGGAGCAGCGCGGCCTGATAGTCCTTCCATTGCGCGCGCACCGCCGCGCTGGCGTGGGGCGTCGCGGCGGCGGCCTCGAACCGGCGGGTGTCGCTATAGATGAGCAGGCCCAGCGCGAGCTGCCACAGCAGCAGGAGTGCGCCGAGGCTCGCGAGCACGCGCACCGGCCAGCGCCACGCGACGAACGCCAGCGCGCCGCACACCGCATAGAGCGTCAATATGTCGCCGGCCCAGATCAGATAGGCATGGATGAGGCCGATCGCGAACAGGCTCGCCGTGCGCGCATAATGGACCCGCGCGGGGCTCTCGCCGCTTGCCAGCGCGCGCTCGGCAACCAGCGCGGTCGAGGCGCCGAACAGCCTCGTGAACAGCCCGCGCATCTTGCCGTCGGCGAGCACGAAGACGATCGCCCAGCTCCACCAGTTGGCGCCCTCGGCGCCGCCGGCGAAATTCGGGTCGACATAGGCGTAAGCGGGCAGCGCGAAGGAGACGATGTTGAGCAGCAATATGCCCATCACCGCGGCGCCGCGCACCGCGTCCAGCGTCGCGATGCGCGGCGTCGCCGCGCGATTCGGCGCGTTCACCGTCGCGCGATGAACGCGATGGGCAGCCCGACCAGCACGATATGGCAGAACAATTGCGTCACCACCGCCGGGGTCGACGGCATGACGCCGAAGCGCAGCGGCACGACGATCAGGTTCATCATGACATAAGTGATCAGGCCATAGCCGATGCCGCCGACGACCGGCTGGCGTTTCAGCCACGTCACGCGATCAGCGACGGCGACATAGACCGCCGCCATCACCGCCATCAGTGCATAATGGACCGCAAGGCCGAGCACCGCCACCGGCAGCCCGCGCACCGGCACGCCGGGAAACGGCCCGGAGGCGACATAGGCCAGCATCTCCGAAACGGTGCGCTTGCCGTAGAACAAAGTGAGGCTGATCGCCGCAAGGATATCGAGCGTGCCGGCAACCAAAGTGGCGCGCGCGATCCGCGGGCGCCTGGGGGAAGAAGCGAAGGATTGTGCCATGATCCGCGAACCCGGTTGGTTGTTATGCGCGACGGCATAGAACGGATGCGGACCGAACGCCAATCCGGGGTAGACGCTCGCGCCTATGCACCGTCGCCCCGGCCTTGAGCCGGGGGCCATCAAGCGTCGTGTCCTTCGGTCAGAGCCTCCTGCTCCGTTCCCGCCTCCCGATGGACCCCGGCTCAAGGCCGGGGTGACGAAGGGAGGAAGATCGCTCTCAAACCGTCGCTGCGCTCGCCAACCCGCAATCGGTCGCGCCGGTTTCGATCTGGATCGTCGCATGGCCGATCCCGAAGCGCGCGTGGAGCATCGTCTGCGCCGTGTGGAGGAAATCGTCGCCGGGGTGCCCGTCGGGGAGCAGCAGGTGCGCGGTCAGCCCCGGCTCGGTGGTCGACATCGGCCAGATATGGAGATCGTGGACCTCCTGCACCCCGGGCAGTGCGGCGAGCGCCGCTTCCACGCCGTCATAGTCGATCCCGCGCGGCACCGCGGCGAGCGACATCTCGACCGTCTCGCGCAGCATCCCCCAGGTCTGCCAGAAGATCAGCGCGGCAATGACCAGACTGACCAGCGGATCGATCCACGCCGCGCCGGTCAGCCAGATGACGATGCCTGCCGCGACGACGCCGGCCGATACTGCCGCGTCCGCCGCCATATGGAGATAGGCGCCGCGGATGTTGACGTCGCCCTTGCGCCCGGAGGCGAACATCAGCGCGGTCCCGGCATTGACCAGGATCCCGACCGCGGCGACCAGCGAGACGGTCAGCCCCGGCACCGGCGCGGGCTCGCCGAAGCGTTGCACCGCCTCCAGCGCGATCGCGCCGAGCGCGACGAGCAGCAGCAGCGCATTGGCGAGCGCGGCGAGGATCGTCGATCCCTTGAGCCCGTAGGTGAAGCGCTTCGACGGTGCCGCGCGCGCCAGCGCCGCCGCGCCCCACGCCACCGCCAGCCCGAGCACGTCGGACAGATTGTGGCCTGCGTCGGCCAGCAGCGCGACCGATCCGGTGATGAAGCCGGCGCCGCCCTCCGCGACGACATAGGCCAGGTTCATCCCGATGCCGATCGCGAAAGCGCGGTCCCATTGCATCGGCGGGGCGTGGTGGTGATGCCCGTGGCCGTGGGAATGGCCGTGGCCGTGGCCGTGCGAATGATCGTGCGCATGGCCGTGATCATGCGCGTGATCGTGATCATGGCCGTGGTGATGCAGTCCCATCAGGCGACCTCCAGTAAGCGTTCCGCCTGCGCGCGGGCCTCGTCGGTAATCGTCGCGCCGGATAGCATACGCGCGATTTCCTCGCGTCGTTCGTTGTTTCCGAGCGCGGTGACGCCGGTGCGGGTGACGATGCCGTCATGGCTTTTGGCGATCAGCAGATGCGCCGCGCCGCGCGCCGCGACCTGCGGGCTGTGCGTCACCACCAGCAATTGTGCCTGACCGGCGAGTCGCGCCAGCCGCTCCCCGATCGCCGAGGCGACCGCGCCGCCGACCCCGCGGTCGATTTCGTCGAACACCATCGTCCGCGCGGCGCCCTCCGCCGCCAGTGCAACCTTGAGCGCGAGGATGAAGCGCGACAATTCGCCGCCGCTGGCGATGCGAATCAGCGGCGCGAACGGCGCACCGGGATTGGTGGCGATCTCAAACTCGACACGATCCTTGCCGGCCGGCCCCCAGGCCTCGCGCGCGGCCGGGGCGATCGCGGTGCGGAAGCGCGCGGCATCGAGCTTGAGCGGGGCCAGTTCGCCCGCGACCGCGGCATCGAGCCGCGCGGCGGCGGCGGTGCGTGCCGCGCCGAGCGTCTCGGCGGCGGCGTCATACGCGCGCGCGGTCTCCGCCACACGGGCTTCGAGCGCGACAATGCCTTCCTCGCCGGCGTTGAGCCGCGAGAGGCGGGCGCGCAATTCGTCGGCCAGAGCGGCGAGATCGTCGGGCTGGACGCGATGCTTGCGCGCAACGCCGCGCAACTCGAACAGCCGTGCCTCGTCATCCTCCAGCGCGCGCGGATCATAAGCCAGCGCGAGCCGCGCATCGTGCAGCCGCTCCTCGGCGGTGCCGGCCTCGATCAGCGCGCGGTCGATCGCCGCCAGCGCCTCGGCCAGCGTGGCGTGATCGGGGGCGACCCGCTCGAGCACACGTGCCGCCTGCCTGAGATGCGACAGCGCGCCCTCGCTGCCCTCGAGATGCCCGCCGATCGCGGAGAGATCGTCGGCGATCTTGGCGGCGCGCTGCATCGAGCGGCGCTTGTCCGCCAGTGCCTGTTCCTCGCCCGGCTCGGGGCCGAGCGCGTCGAGTTCGGCGACGGCATGTTCGAGCCATTCGCGATCGCGCGCGGCATTGTCGATCTCGGCATGCGCGGCGGCAAGCGCCTCTTCCGCCGCGCGCCACGCGGCCCAGGCGGCGGCGGCCGGGGCATTGTCGATCCGGCCATAAGCATCGAGCAGATGACGGTGACCCGCCGGGGCGAGCAGCCCGCGCTCGTCATGCTGGCCGTGGATCTCGACCAGCACCGCGCCCAGTTCGCGCAGCAGCCCGGCCGAGGCGGGCTGATCGTTGACGAAGGCGCGGCTGCCGCCGTCGGCCTTGACGATACGGCGGATGATCAGCGGCTCGCCCGGCTCGACCGCGAAGCCGTTGCCGTCGAGCAATTGCTCGGCCGCGGGCGAGGGATCGAAGGTCGCGATCACCGCGGCCTGCGCCGCGCCGTGGCGCACCAGCGCGCTATCGGCGCGTGCGCCGAGCGCCAGCCCGAGCGAATCGAGCAGGATCGATTTGCCCGCGCCGGTCTCCCCGGTGAGCACGCCGAGGCCCGGGCCGAATTCGAGGTCGAGCGCCTCGATCAGCACAACATCGCGGATCGACAGCGCGGTCAGCATCGCCAATGCTCCAGCGGCGCAGGGCCGAGCCGGGCGGCAGCGATCTGCGCCCGGATCACGCCGTCAGGCCTTCGGCGTTTCCGACGAAGGAGTCGCCGGAGTGGGGGCCGGGGCGGGGGCTGCGGTCGGGGCGGCCGGGGGCTCTGCGGTCGGCGCGGCGGGCGCCGCGCTGCCCGCGGGCGCCGCCGGGCGGGTGGCGACCGGAACGATATTCTGCCCCGGCGCGATCGGCGCGATCGCGCTCGGGGGATATTCCTTCACCAGTTTGTACGCGCGGGCATACCAATCGGTGCCGGGATAGTTGGCGCCGAGCACCGCGGCGGCCTTTTCGGCCTCGCCGCGCACGCCTAGCGAGAGATAGGTTTCGGTGAGCCGCATCAGCGCTTCCGGAGTGTGGGTGGTGGTCTGGTAATCATCGACCACCTTGCGGAAGCGCAGCGTCGCCGCGAGCCA
>JAFKLV010000206.1 GCA_017304125.1 Sphingomonadales bacterium | reverse complement strand
GACGACCAACGTGTTGGCGATCGCCTCCGGCAGATCGGCGAACAACGCGCGCATCTCGTTGGCGGGCTTCATCCACGCATCGGGCGAGCTTTTCGGGCGGTCGTCGCTTTCGACATAGGTCGAATTGGCGATGCACAGCATCGCGTCATGCGCGTCGAGGAAATCCTGTTCGGCGAAGCAGCACGGGTTGGTCGCGACGAGCGGCAGATCGCGCGCATAGGCGAGATCGAGCAGATGCGGCTCGGCACGCCCCTCCACCTCGTCGAGCCGGCGGACGATCTCGATATAGAGGCGATCGGGGAACAAGGCCTGCAGGCGATCGGCATAGGCCTCCGCGCGCGCCGGCTGATCCTCGGCATAGAGCCGGGCGAGCCCGCCCTCCCCGCCCGCGGTCCGCGCGATCACCCCGTCGGTGTGCTGCGCCAGCGTCACGAAATCGACATGCGGCACCTGCTCGATCGGGCGATCGAGGTGCGCCATGCTGACCAAAGCGCAGAGATTGTCGTAGCCAGTCGCGTCCTGCGCATAGAGCGCAAGCCAGTCGAACATCGGCGTGACGCCCTCGGGCAGATCGGGCCGCGCGACGCCGAGCATGATCCCGATCACCGGTTGCACCCCGGCATCGCACGCCGCATCGGAATAGGACATCGCCGCATAAAGGCCGTTGCGATCGGTCAGCGCCGCAGCCGGAAAGCCGAGCGCCGCGGCGCGCTTGGCGATCGCCTTGGGCTCGATCGCCCCGTCGAGCATCGTGTAGGATGAGAAGATACGAAGCGGAACGAACGCGGAATGCGGCATGGACCCAAGCTAGGCGCGCGGGCGCGATTCGGCCAGCGCGGAACCTGAGAATTCGGTGGACGTTACGTCTACGTAACAGGGGAGACAGGGCATGACTGTTTCAACGCAAGGCGGCATCGGCTGGGGCTGGATGCTCGCTTATGGCATCATCGGCCTGCTGGTCGGGATCTTCGCGATCATGATGCCGATCTCGGCGACCTTCGCGGTAACGATCGTACTGGGCGTGTCGCTCCTCATCGGGGGGGTGTTCTCGCTGCTGGCCGGCATCTTCGGCAAGGGGCACGAAGGACGTGTCTACGCGATCCTCGGCGGGCTGGTGTCGCTGATCGGCGGCGGCGTCATGATCTTCCAGCCGGTGGTCGGCGCGATCTCGCTGACCTTGCTCGTCGTGGCGTGGCTGGTCGTGCGCGGGGTGATGGAACTGGCCTGGGGCTTCCGCTTTCGCCGGCGTCGCTGGCTGATGATCGCGCTGGGCGTGATCAACCTGCTGTTCGCCGCTTATATCATGTACCTCGGCCCGCGCGCCGCGCTGACGCTGCCCGGCATCCTGCTCGGGTTCAGCTTCTTGTTCTCCGGGGTGACCTGGACGATGTTCGCGCTCGATCACCGCGGCGAAAGCGTCCGGCTGGGCGAGTGACGTCACAGCGGCGCCCCGGCCTTGCGCCGGGGTAGCGCTGTCTATGCGGCCGAGTGGCCGGACCTAGAGCAATTTCTCGATATCGGCCTCGATATCGGCCGGCTTGGTCGTGGGGGCATAACGCGCGACCGTCTGCCCGTCGCGATCGACCAGGAATTTGGTGAAGTTCCACTTGATCGCCTTCGACCCCAACAGGCCGGGCGCATCGCCCTTGAGCCGCTCGAACAGCGGGTCCGCATTGGGCCCGTTGACCTCGATCTTGGCGAAGACCGGGAAGGTCACGTCATAGGTCAGCGAACAGAAATTGGCGATCTCGGCCGCGTCGCCCGGCTCCTGCCCGCCGAACTGGTTGCAGGGGAAGCCCAGCACCTCGAACCCGCGCTCGGCATATTTGCGGTGAAGCGCCTCCAGCCCCTCATATTGCGGGGTAAAGCCGCATTTGGACGCGGTATTGACGATCAGCAGCACCTTGCCGCGCCAGGTATCGAGCGCCGCCGTGCCTCCGTCCGCCGCCTTGACCTCGAAATCGGTGATCGCCTCCATCACGCTTCCCCCTGTTGCCCCGGATGATTACCCCTGATGACGCGCCAGCAGATGCTCCAGGTTGACACGCACGCCGGGCCATTCGCAAGCGATGATCGAATAGACCACCAGATCGCGCACTCGCCCGTCGAGCATCTGATGCCCGCGCAGCACCCCGTCGCGCTTCGCCCCCAGCCGCTCGATCGCGCGCTGCGAGTTGCGGTTGAACCAGTCGGTGCGGATCTGCACGACATTGCAGTCCAGCACATCGAAGGCGTGGGTCAGCAGCAGCTTCTTCGCCTCGGTATTGACCCCGGTGCGCTGGACCGACCGCGCGTAGAAGGTGCCGCCGATCTCCACCCGGCGATGCTGTTCGTGCATCCGCATCAGGCGGGTCAGCCCGACCACGCGCCCGTCCGGCGTCTCGACCACGAACGGCATCGCGCGCCCGTAATCGCGTTCGCGGAATGCCGCGGCCATGAACTTGTCCGGGTCGGCGAGCGCCGAAACGTTGGTGAAGAACAATTCGGTCAGATCGCCGTCCGCCGCCGCGGCGACCACCGCGTCGCGATCGTCGATCGCCAGCGGGCGCAGCGTGACATGCCGCCCCCGCAAGGTCGGCGCGTCACGCCAGACGTTCATTGCAAGACCCCATCGTGCAGCCGGACGACGCGATCCATCTTCGCCGCCAGCCGTTCGTTATGCGTCGCGACCAGCGCCGCCGAGCCTTCGCCGCGCACCAGCCGGAGGAATTCCGCCAGCACGACATCGGCGGTCTGCTCGTCGAGGTTGCCGGTCGGCTCATCCGCCAGCACCAACGTGGGGCGATTGGCGAGCGCACGGGCGACCGCCACGCGCTGCTGCTCGCCGCCCGAAAGCTGGCTCGGCCGATGCGTCAGGCGGTGGCCGAGGCCGAGCGCGGTGAGCAAGGCATCGGCGCGCGCCTCCGCCTCCGCCCGCTCCGCGCCGTGGATCAATTGCGGCAGCACGACATTCTCGCGCGCGTCGAAATCCGGCAGCAGATGATGGAATTGATAGACGAAGCCGAGTCGGTCTCGGCGCACCACGGTGCGCGCGTGCGAATCGAGCCGCGCCGCCTCTGAGCCGGCAATGCGGATCGAGCCCTCGAACCCGCCCTCGAGCAGCCCGACCGCCTGGAGCAAGGTCGATTTGCCCGAGCCCGACGGGCCGAGCAGCGCCACGATCTCACCCGGCGCCACCGCGAGGTCGACGCCGCGCAACACCTCGATCGTCTCGCCGCCTTGCGTGAAGCTGCGAGCGAGACCGATGGTTTGGAGAACCGCGTCACTCATAACGCAGCACCTGCACCGGATCGGTGCTCGCCGCCTTGTACGCGGGATAGAGCGTCGCCAGCACGGTCATCAGCGCGGTGATCACCACGATCGCGACGATCTCCACCGGATCGGGCTTGGACGGCAATTCGGTGAGATAGCGGATCGACGGATCCCACAGATTCTGCCCCGTCACCAGCTGGACGAAATTCACCACCGCCTGGCGATAGAACAGGAAGATCGAGCCCAGGATCAGCCCGGCAATGATGCCGAGCGCGCCGATCGAGATGCCGACGGTCATGAAGATCCGCATCATCCCGCCGCGCGTCGCGCCCATCGTGCGCAGGATCGCAATGTCGCGCGTCTTGGCGCGCACCAGCATGATCAGCGAACTGGCGATGTTGAACGCCGCGACAAGGATGATGATGCACAGCACGGTGAACATCGCCACCCGCTCGACCGCGAGCGCGTCGAACAATTGCGCATTCATCTGCCGCCAGTCGGTGATCACGCCGAGCCGACCGACCTTTTGCGCGAGCGGGGCGAGGATCTGCGCCACCTTGTCGGGATTGTCGGTCTGCAATTCGACCATGCCGACCGTGTCGCCGAGGAGGAGCAGGGTTTGCGCATCCTCGATCGGCATGATCACATAGGCTTTGTCGTAATCGTAGACGCCGATCTCGAAGATCGCCGCGACAGTGTAGCTGACATAGCGCGGCACCGTGCCGAACGGGGTCGACTGGCCCGACGGGTTGATCAGCGTGATCTGCGATCCGACGGTCGCGCCCAGCGCCTCCGCCAGCCGCGCGCCGATCGCGACATTGCCGCTGCCGGGCTTCAGATCGGCGAGCGAGCCGGCGACGACCTTTTGCCCGATCGTGGAATTGTTGCGGATATCCGATACGCGCATCCCGCGTACCAATATGCCCTCGACGCGGCCGTTATAGCTCGACATCAGGGGCTGATCGATCAGCGGGACGGCGCTGGTGACGCCGGGCGTTTCCTTCGCCCAGCGTGCGATCTGCTGCCAGTCGGCGAGCCGGCCGTCGATGCCCTGCACCACGGCATGGCCGTTTAGCCCGACGATCTTGTCGAACAGTTCGGCGCGGAAGCCGTTCATCACGCTCATCACGATGACGAGCGCGGCGACGCCAAGCATCACCGCGCCGAGGCTGAAGCCGGCGACGAGAACGATGAACCGTTCCCCTTTGCCCGGAAGCAGATA
>JAFKLV010000205.1 GCA_017304125.1 Sphingomonadales bacterium | reverse complement strand
GGTTTCCATCAGCTCCGCCTCGGTCGTCTCGAGCGTCTTGGACGTAGTATAGCCATGGATAAGCTCGGTCACCTCGGCACAGATCATATGCGCGCCGAGCAATTCGCCGGTCGCGGCATCGAACACCGTCTTGATGAAGCCTTCCGGCTCACCCAGCGCGATCGCCTTGCCGTTGCCGATGAACGGGAAATTGCCGACCTTGACCTGATAGCCCGCTTCCTTCGCCTTGGCCTCGGTCAGCCCGACGCTCGCGATCTGCGGGTGGCAATAGGTGCAGGCGGGGATGTTCAGCGGGTCCATCGCGTGCGGATGCTTGCCCGCGATCGCCTCGGCCGCGATCACCCCCTCGTGGCTCGCCTTATGCGCCAGCCACGGCGGCGCGGTGATATCGCCGATCGCCCACACGCCCGCCACATTGGTGCGGCACGCCGCATCGGTCTTGAGGAAACCGCGCTCGTCCATCGCCACGCCGAGTTCCTTGAGCCCGAGATCCTCGGTGTTCGGCACGATGCCGACCGCGACGATCACATGGCTGAACTCGCTGACGCTTTCCTTGCCGGCCTTGTCCTTCAGCGTCGCCTTGACGCCATTGGCGCCGACATCGAGCTTGCTGATCCCCGCGCCGGTCATGATCGTCATGCCCTGCTTCTTGAGCGCTTTTTCGAGGAACGCCGAAACGTCGGCATCCTCGACCGGCACGATCCGGTCGAGCATCTCGACCACCGTCACCTCGGCACCGAGATCGTTGTAGAAGCTGGCGAATTCGATCCCGATCGCGCCCGATCCGATCACCAGCAGCTTCTTCGGCATTTCGGCCGGGGTCATTGCGTGGCGATAGGTCCAGATGCGCTTGCCGTCGGCCTTGGCAAACGGCAGGTCGCGGGCGCGCGCGCCGGTTGCGACGATGATGTTCTTCGTCGCAAGCTCGGTCTTCTTGCCGTCCTTGTCGGTGACGGTCAGCTTGCCGGCACCGGTCAGTCTGCCCTCGCCCATATGGACCGCGATCTTGTTCTTCTTCATCAGGTGCGTGACGCCCTGATTGAGCTGCTTCGCCACCCCGCGCGAGCGCTTCACCACCGCATCGAGATCGGCCGAGATCTTCTCCGCGACCAGCCCGTAATCCTTGGCATGCTGCATCTGGTGGAACACCTCGGCCGAGCGCAGCAGCGCCTTGGTCGGGATGCAGCCCCAGTTGAGGCAGATGCCGCCGAGCAATTCGCGCTCGACGATCGCGGTCTTGAGGCCGAGCTGCGCCGCGCGGATCGCCGCGACATAGCCGCCCGGGCCGGACCCGAGCACGATAAGGTCGTAGGTGTCAGCCATCAATCATCTCGCATCTGGCGGCCGCGCTTCCACGCGCGGCGGATTTCGTAGAGGCACATCGCCGCGACCGCGATCAGCGCCACATAGCCGACCGCCCAGATCGTCTCCGCGCCTTGCGGATACGACCAGGCGGCGGCCGCGAACATCAGCCCGGTGGCGATCAGCCCCACGCAGAGGTGCAGCAGCTCAACGATCACCGCCCGGGTCATCGCATCGACTCAGGCAAGCATGCCCAGCGGATTTTCGAGCAGCGCCTTGAAGGTCTGCATCAGCTCCGCTCCGTCAGCTCCGTCGATCGCGCGGTGATCGAAGCTGCCGGTCGCCGACATCACCGTGGCGATGCCGAGCGCGTCGTCGATCACATAGGGGCGCTTCTCGCCCGCGCCGACCGCCATGATCATGCCCTGCGGCGGATTGATCACCGCCTCGAACTGCTTGATCCCGTACATGCCCATGTTGCTGAGCGACGCGGTGCCGCCGGTGAATTCCTCCGGCTTGAGCTTCTTGTCGCGCGCCCGCGCGGCGAGATCCTTCATCCGCGTGGAGATCGACGACAGCGACGCGGTGTCCGCCTCGGTGATCACCGGGGTGATCAGCCCTTCCGGGGTCGACACGGCGACCGAAATGTCGGCGCGGCCGAAGCTGATCAGCTGGTCCGGCGTGAACATCACGTTGCACTTCGGCACCTGCACCAGCGCCATCGCCAGCGCCTTGATCATCAGATCGTTGACCGACAGCTTCACGCCGCGCGCTTCGAGGCTGGCGTTGAGCTCGCCGCGCAGCTTGAGCAATTTGTCGAGGCGCACGTCGACCGTCAGATAGATGTGCGGCACCTGCTGCTTCGATTCGGTCAGGCGGCGCGCGATCGTCTTGCGCATGTTGCTGAGCTTGGTCGCTTCGTGCGGGATATCCGGCACCTGCGCCGGGGCGATGGGTGCGGCAGCGGTGGGCGCTGCGGCGCGGGCCGCGGGCGCGGCGCCGGGCTTGGCACCCTCGACGTCCGCCTTGACGATCCGACCGTTCGGCCCGGAGCCGGCGAGCGCGCCGAGGTCGACGCCCTTCTGCTCGGCGATGCGCCGGGCGAGCGGGCTGGCCTTCACGCGATCGCCCTCGGCGCGCGGCGGCGCCTTGGCGGCGGGGGCAGGCGCTGCGGCGGCAGGCGCGGCCGCCTGCTGCGGCGCGGCTTCCGGCTTGGGCGCTTCCTGCTTCGGCGCAGCGGCCTTGGGCGCGGCAATTTCGCCGTCGCCCGAGAGCAGCATGATCACTTCGCCGACCTTCACGCCATCGGCGCCTTCGGGCACGACGATCTTTTCGACCACGCCCTCGTCGACCGCTTCGAATTCCATCGTCGCCTTATCGGTCTCGATCTCGGCCATCAGATCGCCGGCCTTTACCGTATCGCCTTCCTTGACCAACCATTTGGCGAGGGTGCCCTCCTCCATCGTCGGCGAAAGCGCGGGCATCTTGATCTCGATCGGCATTCAATTCCCCGGGGAGAGGTGAGCGTTCCCTTACGTCTCTCGCGCCGCGCCCTTGCGCGGTCAACCCCACAAGCCGATAACCCTGCTCATTAGGGGGCTTTCAAAATGCGGATCTATCTGACCGTGATCGACGATACGCCGGAGGCGGAAATCGCGTTGCGCTTCGCCGCGCGCCGCGCGGTCAAGACCGGGGGCGGGGTCGAGATTCTCGCGCTGGTGCCGCCGCAGGAATTCATCGCCTTCGGCGGCGTCCAGGCGACGATCGAGGAAGAAGCCCGGCTCCACGCCGAGGGGCTGGTGGCGCGCGCCGCCGGCACGCTGATCGAGGAATCCGGGCTGCGCCCCTCGCTCACCGTGCGGCAGGGCGACGGGCCGAAGGTGATCCGCGAGATGATCGCCGCCAATCCCGATATCGCCGCTCTGGTGCTGGGCGCCGCGACCAATGGCGCGCCCGGCCCGCTCGTCACGCATTTCACCGGTGATCTCAGCGCGATGCCGGTTCCCCTGATGATCGTTCCCGGCAATCTCGATCGCGACGCGATCGACCGCCTGAGCTGAGGTTTCATGATTCGCACATTGCTCCCCCTCACCGCCCTGCTCCTCGCCACCCCCGCCGCCGCACGCGAGGCGCCCTCGCCCGAAAAATTGCGCGGATCGGTCGAGAAACTGGTCGGCTTCGGCACGCGCCATTCGTTGTCCACCACCACCGATCCGAAGCGCGGGATCGGCGCGGCACGCAATTGGGTCGCCGCGGAATTCGCGGCGCTGTCGAAGCAATGCGGCGGATGCATTGCGGTCGAACGGCTGTCGCGCCGCTTCACCGGCCCGCGCGCGCCGAACGGGGTGGTGATCGAGGACGTGCTCGGCATCCAGAAGGGCAGCGATCCCAATCGCTTCGTCATCGTCGGCGGGCATATCGACAGCCGCGTGTCGAACGTGATGGACATCACCTCGGATGCGCCCGGCGCCAATGACGATGCCTCGGGCGTCGCGCTGGTGCTGGAGGCGGCGCGGATTCTGTCGAAGGAGAAATTCGCCGCCAATATCGTCTATGTCGCTTTCTCCGGCGAGGAGCAGGGATTGTGGGGCGCAACCTTGCTCGCCGAGACCGCCAAGGCGCGCGGCTGGCAGGTCGATGCGATGCTCAACAACGATATCGTCGGCAATTCGATCGGCCAGGGCGGGGTCAAGGCGGGCGACTATATCCGCGTCTTTTCGGAAGGCATCCGTTCGAGCGAGACGTTGAGCGAACAACTGGAGCGCCGCGCGATCGGCGGCGAAGACGATGGCCCGAGTCGCGCACTGGCCAAGGCGATCCACGGCATCGCCGGCGGCCTGCCCGGTGACTTCGCCGCCTTCGTCGATCGCCGGCCCGACCGCTTCGGCCGCGGCGGCGATCACGAACCCTTCCTGCGCGAAGGCTATCCGGCGGTGCGCTTCACCGTCGCGGCGGAGAATTGGGACCGCCAGCATCAGGATCTGCGCACCGAAAACGGCATCGTCTATGGCGACACGATCGAGGGGATGGACTTCGCCTATCTGTCGAAAGTCACCGCGATCAACGTCGCCACGCTCGCGCGGCTGGCGGCGGCGCCGGCGGCGCCCGCCACGGTCTCGATCGCCGGCGCGCTCGGCCGCGACACCAACGTCAAATGGGCCGCCGCCCCCGGCGCGACCGGCTATCGCATC
>JAFKLV010000204.1 GCA_017304125.1 Sphingomonadales bacterium | reverse complement strand
GCCGCAAACTCAGCGCGTCGCGGTCTTTTCCTTGGTCGCCCCGGCGGTCTTGGCGATCGCGGCATAAGCGGCGACCCCGCTCACCAGCGATCCGATGACCAGCAATACCAGCACGTTCTTCATCGCGCCTTCCCCTCTCTCAACCAATCAACTCGCGCACGTCGGTCAGTCGGCCCTTGACCGCTGCCGCCGCCGCCATCGCCGGGGAGACGAGGTGGGTGCGCGCACCCGGCCCCTGCCGCCCGACGAAATTGCGGTTGCTGGTCGACGCGCAACGCTCGCCGGCCGGCACCTTGTCCGGGTTCATCGCAAGGCACATCGAGCAACCCGGCTCGCGCCATTCGAACCCCGCCGCAGTAAAGATCCGGTCGAGACCTTCGGCCTCGGCCTGTTGCTTGACCAGCCCCGAGCCGGGCACGACCATCGCGCGCACCCCGTCGGCGACATGCCGTCCGTCGGCCACCGCGGCGGCCGCGCGCAGATCCTCGATCCGGCTGTTGGTGCAGCTGCCGATGAAGACATGCTGGATCGCAACGTCCTGCATCCGCGTCCCCGGCGCGAGCCCCATATAATCGAGCGACTTGCGCGCCGCCGCCTGCTTGGACGGATCGGCGAAGCTGTCGGGATCGGGAACGACGCCGGTGATCGGCACGACATCCTCCGGGCTGGTGCCCCAGGTGAGGCCCGGCGCGATATCGCTCGCGGCGAGCACGACGCGCTTGTCATACACCGCCCCGGCGTCGGTGGCGAGCGAGCGCCACCAATCGACCGCTTTGTCCCAATCCGCGCCCGCCGGCGCCATCGCACGGCCCTTGAGATAGGCGAAGGTGGTATCGTCGGGCGCGATCATCCCGGCACGCGCGCCGCCCTCGATCGACATATTGGCAACGGTCAGCCGCCCTTCGAGCGACATCGCGCGGATCACGTCGCCGGTAAATTCGATGACATGCCCGGTGCCGCCCGCCGCGCCGATCCGCCCGATGATCGCGAGGATCACGTCCTTCGGGCTGACCCCGAAGCCAAGCGTGCCGTCGACGCGCACTTCCATCGTCCTGGATTGCGAGAGTAGCAGGGTCTGCGTCGCGAGCACATGCTCGACCTCGCTGGTGCCGATGCCGAAGCCCAAGGCACCGAGCGCGCCATGCGCCGAGGTGTGGCTGTCGCCGCACACGATCGTCGTGCCGGGCAAGGTGAAGCCCTGCTCCGGGCCGACGACATGGACGATGCCCTGCGCCGGCGCGAGCGCGTCGATATAGGGCACGCCGAATTCCGCGACATTGTGGCGCAAAGCAGCGAGCTGGGTCGCGCTTTCCGGGTCGGCGATCGGCAGCTCGCGCCCGGTGTCGTCGACGCGCGCGGTGGTCGGCAGATTGTGATCGGGCACGGCAAGCGTCAGATCGGGCCGGCGCACGCGGCGGCCGGCGGCGCGAAGCCCCTCGAACGCCTGCGGGCTGGTGACCTCATGAACGAGGTGGCGATCGATATAGATCAGGCAGGTCCCGTCGTCGCGCCGTTCGACGACGTGCGCGTTCCAGACCTTTTCGTAGAGCGTGAGGGGGCGTGTGGCCATGATGCGAGACGCCTTAGAAGCCTAATCGCCGCAGGGCAACGTCATGATCGCCCGGTTTTTCATGCCAATCGCGTAATGAAATTGCGCGACCTCTGCTCCCCTCCCTGGTGAAGGGAGGGGCTGGGGGTGGGTGGGTATGAGGCAGGTGCTGCGGTATCCCCCACACCAACCCACCCCCGACCCCTCCCTTGTTCAAGGGAGGGGAGAGAAGAAGGGCTAAGCCACGTAATGCGCCGTCGTTTTCGCGGCGACTTCCTCCGCGGTCACCCCGTCGGCCAGCTCGACCAGCCGGAACGGCGCATCGTGATCGGCGCGCTGGAACACCGCCAGATCGGTGATGATCATGTCGACCACATTCTTGCCGGTCAGCGGCAAAGTGCAGGCCGGAATATACTTCGGATCGCCGTTCTTGGAGGTGTGCTCCATCACGACGATGATCTTCTTGACCCCGGCGACGAGATCCATCGCGCCGCCCATGCCCTTGATCATCTTGCCGGGGATCATCCAGTTGGCGATGTCGCCATTCTCGGCGACTTCCATCGCGCCGAGCACGGTGAGGTCGATATGACCGCCGCGGATCATCGCGAAGCTCTGCTCGGAGCCGAAATAGAACGATTGCGGCAACTCGCTGATCGTCTGCTTGCCGGCGTTGATCAGATCGGGGTCGACCTCATCGTCATAGGGGAATGGCCCGATCCCGAGCATGCCGTTCTCCGACTGCAGCGTCACTTCCACCCCGGCCGGGATATGGTTGGCGACGAGCGTCGGGATGCCGATGCCGAGGTTGACGTAGAAACCGTCCTGCAATTCACGTGCGGCGCGTGCCGCCATCTGGTTGCGATCCCAGGCCATATCATGCCTCTCCGTTGAGTGAATGCCAGACGCGGGCGGTGCCGATCGCATGGATCAGCCCGAGCGTCAGGACGATGAGTGACGACCAGCGCAGGAAAGCCGGCGACAGGTCAGGACGGCGCAGCATGCCTGGAAAGAACAGGACAAGCCCGCGCAACAGATAGATTGCGGTGATCGCAACGAGCGCGGCGCGGAGCAGCGGCAACGGGCCGATCAGCCCCGCGCCCGACAGCGCATAAGCGCCCCACACCGCCAGCACCCCGGCGATGCCAAGGGTCATCAAGGCCGGCCGCACGCTGCCCGCCTCGGCCGCGCGCGCCATGCCCTCGCCCGCGCCGAAGAAACGATACCAATCGGGCCCGCCGACAATCACCGCCAGATGCACGGCCGCCGCGACGAGGCTGAGCGCCCCGCCGGTCAGCAGCCACGGATCGAGCTTCACGCAGCGCCTGCGGCTTCGGGGCGCGGGCGCGTCGTGCGGAATTCGATCTTCTTGTCGTAAGGCGCGCCGACGATCAGCCGCTTCACATAGATGCCGGGCAGATGGATCGTATCGGGATCGAGGCTGCCCACCGGCACCACTTCCTCGACCTCGGCGACGCACACCTTGCCGGCGGTCGCCATCGGCTGGTTGAAGTTGCGCGCGGTCTTGCGGAAAATCAGGTTGCCTGATTCGTCGGCTTTCCAGCCCTTGATGATGCTGAGATCGGCACGGATGCCGCGTTCCAGGATATATTCCTGGCCGTCGAACACCTTGACCTCCTTGCCCTCGGCCACCTGGGTGCCGACGCCGGTCTTGGTATAGAAACCCGGGATCCCCGCCCCGCCGGCACGGCAGCGCTCGGCGAGCGTGCCCTGCGGGCAGAATTCGACCTCGAGTTCGCCTGCCAGATACTGCCGCTCGAACTCCTTGTTCTCGCCGACATAGGAGGAGATCATCTTCTTCACCTGCCGGCTGCGCAGCAGCTTGCCCAGCCCCTCGCCGTCGATCCCGGCGTTGTTGCTGGCAATGGTGAGGTCCTTGGTCCCCGCGGCGAGCAGCGCGTCGATCAGCCGTTCGGGAATGCCACACAGGCCGAAGCCGCCGGCACAGATCGTCATGCCATCGAACAACAGGCCGTCAAGCGCGGCGGCAGCGTCGGGGTAGAGCTTCTTCATCGGCGGTGACTCTCCTTCGTCCGCCGCCGCGATTAGCCGCCATGACGCGCTGCGGCAAGAAGCCAACGCCCCTCCCCTTCTTGCCCCCCTCCCTGGTGAAGGGAGGGGCTGGGGGTGGGTGGGTATGAGGCGGTTGCCGCGGTATCCCCGCAGGCCCCCCCACCCCCGACCCCTCCCTTGTTCAAGGGAGGAGAGCAACATTAAGCTATTGTTTTAGAACAAAACCCACACCCGCGACCAACCGTCGCTCGTGTGAACTTCGTGAACTTTGCGCTGGCTCAGAACAGCCCGCGCTCGACCCCCAGCGCGTCCGCGAGATCGTCGAGCGCCTGTGCCTCGCCCTCGACCTTGATCGCCCGCATACCGAGCTCGGCGGCCGGCTTGCAGTTGATCCCGAGGTCATCGAGGTACACGACCGACGTCGCGGGCTTGGCGAAATGCGCGAGCATCATCTGATAGATGCGCGGATCGGGCTTGCGCACGCCGACCTTGCTCGATTCGATCACGCAATCGAACCGCGCGAGCACCCCGGCCACCGCCTTGGCGCGCTCGCTGGAGCGTTCCATCCCGGCGCCCTCGCCCGACGGCACATTATTGGTGATGCAGCCAAGATGATAGCCGTGGCGCTTCAGCCAATCGAGCGCGTGGACCATGCGCGGGCGGATATCGCCCGCCAGCACCGCCAGCACATCCTCGCCGCGCAGCTCATGGCCGAGCGCCTTGGCTTCCTCGGCAAAGGCATCGTCGAACCCGGCCGAATCGATCTCGGCGCGCTCGAAGCGCGCCCAGGCATTGTCGTCGGGCGACAGCGCATTCACCTTGCGGATGAAGTCTCTCGGCAGGCCGCGGTCGCGCTCCAGGCGGTTGAAAGCCTCGAACGGGGAAGAGGTCACCACCCCGCCAAAGTCGAAGATCACGGT
>JAFKLV010000203.1 GCA_017304125.1 Sphingomonadales bacterium | reverse complement strand
CGTCATACATCGACAGTTCGAGCATCTTGGGGTCGATCATGATCATGCGGCACTGATCCGGCGTCAGCCGGTAGAGCAGCGAGAGAATCATGCAGTTGAGCCCGACCGACTTGCCCGAGCCGGTGGTGCCGGCGACGAGCAGATGCGGCATCGGCGCGAGATCGGCGATCACCGGATCGCCGGCGATATTCTTGCCCAGCACGACGGGGAGCTGCGCCGACTGATCCTCGAACGATTGCGAGCCGATCAGTTCGTGCAGCGACACGGTTTCGCGCTTGGCGTTGGGCAATTCGATGCCGATCACGGTGCGCCCCGGAATCGTCGCGACGCGCGCCGAGATCGCGGACATGTTGCGCGCGATATCGTCGGCCAGGCTGACGACGCGGGTCGCCTTGATCCCCGGTGCCGGCTCCAGCTCGTACATCGTGACGACCGGGCCGGGGCGGACCTCCTTGATCTCGCCGCGGACGTGGAAATCGTCGAGCACCGTCTCGAGCAGCCGTGCATTGCGCTCCAGCGCGGCCTTGTCGATCGCATTGCTCTGCGACGGCGGGGCCGGGGTGAGCAGGTCGATCGACGGCAGGACATAATTGTCGCGCAGATCGAGTTGCGCCTGTGCCGCCGGCTTGGGCCGCGCGGCGGAGGGGGCGAGATTGCGTTCGCTGATGACGGGGCCGGGGCGCGGATCGGGCTGCGCCACCGGGCGCGGGGTGACCGGGCGGCGCACCAGTTCGAGCGGCACATCCTCGTCGTCGATCGCCGCCGGGCGGTCGCGGCGCACGCGCCACACCCGCGGCAAGGCGATGTCGATGCTCCGCCCCCACAGGATCGCCCCGGCGATACCCGAGACGAAGCCGAGCGCGACCACCGACCAGTAAGTCACCGCCTGATTATTGGCGAAGGCGAGCGCCCAGCGCACCGCGGCGACCACGCCCAGCCCGATCCCGCCGCCCCAGCCGAACGGCAGCGCCGGCACCGCGCCACGCGCGACACAGGCGAGCGCGGTGGCCATCAGCGTCACGCCGAGCGCGGCATTGCGCAGCATCCGCCCCCATTCGCCGACCGGCTGATCGCGCCACAACCGCAGCGCGACGATCGGCCCGACCGGCAGCAGCAGCGCCACCGCCGGCCCGAGCAGGGTCAGCGCGATATCGGCGAACCACGCGCCGACGCTGCCGAGCAGGTTATGCGCGCCTTCGCCCGCCGCGGTGTTGAGCGCGGCGTCGCCGGGCGAATAGGTCGCCAGCGCCAGTGCCAGTGCCACGGTGGCCAATACCAGCGCGATCGCGACGATCAGCGCGCCGCTGCGAGCCGCGCCTGCCTTCACCGTTTCGCGCCATAGCGATGCGTTCGCCCGGCTCGCCATTGCCTTAAGATCCCCCGCCGATGTCATGAGATTTGCCCGACGGAATCATCTGCCTCGGCGAGTCCCGCGTCAAGACGCCGCGATTGGCAGCGCGCCGGATCGCGGATAGAGCGTGGCGGATGGATCACGCTGACGTTCTTATCCTCGGCGGCGGGCTGGTCGGCGCGACGCTGGCGATCGCGCTCGATCGCCACGGCCTGCGCACGATCGTTGTCGACCCCGCCGACCCGACCGTCACCACCGCGATCGGCTTCGACGGCCGCGCCTCGGCGATCGCCAGTGCGAGCCACCGCATGCTCGAGGCGATCGGGGTGGCCGAGGGGCTGGAGGGACATGGCTGCGCGATCCGCCATATCCGCGTCAGCGACGGCCTCGCACCGGGCAAGCTCGATTTCATCCCCGATGCCGATGATGGCGCGCTGGGCACGATGTATGAGAATCGCCGGCTGCGCATCGCATTGGGCGAGGCGCTCAAGCGCTCGACGGTCGATCTCAGGATGAAGACCCGCGCCACGACGGTGACGCGCGGGCCGTCCGGCGTCACCGCGACCTTGTCGTCGGGCGAGACGGTCAGCGCCTCGCTGCTCGTCGCGGCGGAGGGGCGCAATTCGCCGACCCGCGCCGAGGCGGGGATCAAGGTCGCGCAATGGCGCTATGACCATGCCGCGATCATTTCGGCTTTCCACCACGAGCGGTCGCATGAGGATATCGCTTACGAGATCTTCTACGCCGCCGGGCCGTTCGCACTGCTGCCGCTGGTCGATGACGAGATCGGGCATCGCTCGGCGATCGTCTGGACGGTGAAATCGGCCGATGCGCCGGCGATGCTCAAGCTCGGCGACCGCGCCTTTCTTGCGGAGGCGGAGAAACAGATGGGCGGGTTCCTCGGCGCGCTGTCCGCCGCCAGCCCGCGCGCCAGCTTCCCGCTCGGCTTTCACCACGCCGCGACGATCACCGCCGAGCGGCTCGCGCTGGTCGGCGATGCGGCGCACGGCATTCACCCGATCGCGGGGCAGGGGCTCAATCTCGGCTTCCGTGACGTCGCGGCGCTGGTCGAGGTGCTGGTCGAGGGGCGGCGGCTCGGGCTGGACGCGGGCGATGCGCAATTGCTCGATCGCTATCAGCGCTGGCGCAGCCTCGATACGCTGATGGTGGCGGGGGCGACCGATACGCTGACCCGGCTGTTCGGCATCCCGGGGCGCACCGCGAGCGCGATCCGCCGCTTCGGCATTTCCGCGGTCGACCGCATCACGCCGCTCAAGGAGCGCTTCATGGCCGAAGCGCGCGGCGAGAGCGGGGCGCTGCCCAAGCTGCTGCAGGGGCTGACGGTTTAGTAACACGCACCGTCATGCCGGACTTGATCCGGCTCCAGAGCCACAAAGCATATCGCCTGCGACTCTGGATGCCGGCCGGGTCAGGTCCGGCATGACGATTAGGGTCGCTCAAGCCGCCAGCGGGAAGCGCAGCAGGCGATTTTCCACCGGCACCAGTGCCTCTGCCGGGGCGCCGATCGCGCGGGCAATCTCATGGTGGGTGGCATCGAGCCCGCCGGTCAGCGCGCCGAACGCCGGGAGCAGCAATTTGCGCCCGCTCGTCACGAAGCAGCGCCGCGCGACGAGCCGGCCGCGCACCCGGATGCGCAATTGCGGATGGAAATGCCCCGACAATTCGGGGCGCGGGTCGGCGGGATCGGCTTGGTGGCGCAGCACGAGGCCGTCGACCAGCGCCTCCTCGACCACCGTGCCGCCGCAGCGATCGGCATCGATCGGATCGTGGTTGCCGGTGATCCACGTCCAGCGCGCGCGCGCCATCAGCGCGTCGAGCATCTCCCGCGCCGGATCGGACAGCCGCCCGCCGCCGCGCGCATCGTGGAAACTGTCGCCGAGGCACCAGATTTCGCGCGCCTCGGTTGCGGTCGCCAGCGTGGCGAGATCGGAGAGCGTGGCGAGCGAATCATATGGCGGCAGCATTTGCCCGGCCCCGGCGTAGAAGCTGGCCTTTTCGAGATGCAGATCGGCGACCAGCAATGCCGCGCGCGCCGGCCAGAACAACGCGCCCTGCGGCAGCGCGACAAGCTCATGGCCGGCGAACGAAAAGGGAACCATTGCGCTGCCATGCCGCAGCGCGCAGGCGGGATCAACTGGTGGCCTTAGCCGCCATAGGCCTTGACCAGATCGAACAGATAGTCGCGCCCCTGATAGAGTGCCGAGACGCGGATCCGTTCGTCGAGTCCGTGGACCCCGTTGAGATCCTGTTCGACGAGAATGCCCGGCGCGCCATAGACCGGCATCCCGATCTTGCCGAAGAACACGCCGTCGGTCGCCCCGGTCAGCATCATCGGCAACAGCGGCACGCCGGGGAAATATTTCGTCCCCATCGCCTTCATCGGCCCGATGATCTTGGGATCGAGCGCCGGCGGCACCGCGATCGGGCGGATCGGCGCATTGGCGGTGACGGTCACCTTCGGCCCGGCCAGTTGCTTGAGCTGGGCGAGCGTGGTCTCCACCGTTTCGCCGGGGAAGATGCGGCAATTGACGTTGGCGGTGGCGCGCTGCGGCAGCGCGTTTTCGGCATGGCCGGCATTGACGAGGGTGGCGACGCAGGTGGTGCGCAGCGTCGAATGCAGCACCTTGTCGCGGCTGACGATCGCATCGGCCTGTTTGTCATCGGGGTTGGCAAGCAGGCGGGTGATCGCATCCCCCATTTCGGCCGGCACCGCTTTCGCCGTGGCGGCCAGGAAGGCGCGCGTCGTATCGGTAAATTTTACAGGGAATTCATAGTTTTGAACGGCACGGAGCGCGTCGTCCAGCTCGTAGATCGCATTGGCCGGAGTCGGCGCCGAGCTATGTCCGCCGGGGTTGGTGGCAAGGAAGGTGAAATTCTGTGCGGCTTTCTCGCCGACCTGCACCGCCAGCACCTGCGGCTTGCCATTGGCGTCGAACCGGCCGCCGCCGCCCTCGTTGAGCGCGAATTCGCCGCTCACCAGTTCGGGGCGATTGTCGGTCAGCCATTGCGCGCCGTTGAACGCGTATGTGGTTTCCTCGCCGCAGGTCAGCGCCAGCTTGATCGTGCGCTTGGGGCGATAGCCCTGCTGCTTGAAGCGGACCATCGCGTCCGCCCACACCGCGGCCATCGCTTTGTCGTCGACGGTGCCGCGGGC
>JAFKLV010000202.1 GCA_017304125.1 Sphingomonadales bacterium | reverse complement strand
TCGAACAGCCGATCCCCTGATCGTTCCAGCGCACGACATAACCGAGGATGCCCTGCGCATTATTGTCGAGTTCTTCGCGTACTTCCTCGGCCTGCCAGTTGCGACCGGGGGCGACCGGGACGGTCAGCAATTTCTCCAGCGGCGCCGGGGCCTCGGCGCTGCGCTCGCGCTGGCGCGCGAAGACGTCGACGCGGTGGTAATGCGTCGCGTGGAGCGTCGCGGCGGTCGGCGACGGCACCCACGCGGTGTTTGCGCCCGACCGCGGATGGCCGATCTTCTGATCGAGCATATCGGCCATCCGGTCCGGCGCGGCCCACATGCCCTTGCCGATCTGCGCCTTGCCCGAAAGCCCGCAGGCGAGGCCGATCTGGACGTTGCGATCCTCATAAGCGCTGATCCACGGCGCAGCCTTCATTTCGCCCTTGCGGATCATCGCGCCGGCCCGCATCGCGGTGTGCATCTCGTCGCCGGTGCGATCGAGGAAGCCGGTGTTGATGAACATGATGCGGTCTTTCACCGCATGGATGCACGCGGCGAGATTGGCCGAGGTGCGGCGCTCCTCGTCCATCACCCCGACCTTGATCGTGTGACGCACCAGCCCGAGCAAATCCTCGACACGATCGAACAGCCGGTTGGTGAAGGCGCATTCCACCGGCCCGTGCATCTTCGGCTTGACGATATAGAGCGAGCCGGCGCGGCTGTTGGCGAACCCGCCCTGCCGCTTGAGATCATGCACCGCGATCAGGCTGGTGACGATCGCGTCGAGGATACCCTCGGGCGCCTCGCCGCCGTCGGGCAGCTTCACCGCCGGATTGGTCATCAGATGCCCGACATTGCGCACCAGCAGCAGGCTGCGCCCCGGCAGGGTGAGCGTCGACCCGTCCGGCGCGGTATAGACGCGATCGGCGTTGAGCCGGCGCGTCATCATCCGCCCGTTCTTCTCGAAACTATCCTCCAGATCGCCGCGCATCAGCCCGAGCCAATTGGCATAGGCCGCCACCTTGTCCTCGGCATCGACCGCCGCGACCGAATCTTCGAGATCGCAGATCGTGGTCAGCGCGGATTCGAGCACGACATCGGCGATGCCGGCCGGGTCGTCGCGCCCGATCGGATGATCGCGATCGATCACCACCTCGATATGCAGGCCATTGTGGCGATAGAGCAAAGCCTTGTCGCGCCGCCCGACGAACTGCGCCGGATCGCGCAGCACCGGCTCGCCGGCAAGGCTCGCCCACGAGCCGCTCGCCAGCGGCACCGCGTCGTCGAGGAACGCCTTGGCCCAGGCGATCACCTCGGCGCCGCGCGCCGCATCATAGCCGCCCGGCGCCGCGCTGCCCGGGATCGCATCGGTGCCGTAGAGCGCGTCATACAGGCTGCCCCAGCGCGCATTGGCGGCGTTGAGCAGGAAGCGCGCATTGAGGATCGGCACGACAAGCTGCGGCCCGGCAAGCCGCGCGATCTCGTCATCGACATTGGCGGTGCCGACCGCGAAGCGCGCGGGCTCGTCGACGAGATAGCCGATGCTGCGCAGAAACGCCTCGTCGACCGCTTCGCCCGCCTGATAACGCGCGTCGATCGCCTGCTGCAGCCGCTCGCGCTCGGCAAGCAACGCGCTATTTTCGGGGACGAGATCGGCGAAGATCGCCGCCGCGCCGCGCCAGAAATCCGCCGGCGCGATCCCGGAGCCGGGCAAGGCGCGCTCATCCACGAATTGCGCCAGCTCCGCGGCAACCTGCAACCCCGCCTTGTCGATCATCGTCATCGCCTGCTCCTTTGCCGGAAAGCGAATAAACCAGATGACGCCTGATCAATAGGCTATAAGAAATTGAAGCAGCTGTTCTTCACAGGAATGAATGATGCTCGACCCCGATTATGAGCTGTTTGCCCGCGTGGTCGATGCCGGCAGCCTTTCCGCGGCGGCCCGCGCGCTCGGGATTTCGCCGGCAATGGTCTCGAAACGGCTCGCGCGGCTGGAGGAAAGGCTTGGCGTGCGGCTGGTCCACCGCACCACGCGACGGCTGGCGCTGACCGAACCGGGTGCGCGCTTCCACGCCGATCTGGTCGCGATCCTCGCGACGATGCGCGAAGCGGAAGCGCGGGTCACCGGGGTGCGCGCCGCACCGAGCGGGCCGCTGCGCGTCTCCGCCCCCACCTCGTTCGGGCGGCTGCATATCGCGCCGCATCTGCATCGCTTCCTCGCCAGTCATCCGGCGGTGGCGCTGGAGTTCAACCTGTCGGACGGGTTCGTCGATCTGATCGGCGAGCGGATCGACCTTGCCGTGCGCATCGCGCCCGAGATCGCATCCGATCTGGTCGCGCACCGGATCGGCACCAGCCGCCGCTTGCTGTGCGCGGCTCCGGCCTATCTCGCGCAGCACGACGCCCCCGAGACGATCGCGGCGCTGGACGATCATCGCCTGCTCGCCGCGACCGGCCAGATGCCGTGGCGGCTGGTGAGCGGCACGCGCCGCGCGACGGTCGACCGGCCGAGCACGGTCATCACCAATTCGAGCGAAATCGTGCGCGAACTGGCGCTGACCGGCGTGGGGATCGCGCTGCGCTCGTTATGGGATGTCGGCGAGACGCTGGAGCGCGGCGAGCTGGTTCGCGTGCTGCCCGATTGGGAAGGGTCGGCGGATGTCGGGATTTACGCGGTCCACCCGCGCGCGCCGTCAGTGTTGCCGGCGGTAACCGCTTTCATCGCCTTCCTCCGCGAAACACTGGCGGATACGGCGTTTTAGACCGCCACCGGCGCCGCGATATGCGGGTGCGGATCGTAATCGGTCACGGTGAAATCCTCGATCGCATAGTCGAAGATCGACGCCGGGCGGCGCGCGATATGCAGCCGGGGGTCGCTGCGCGGGGTGCGCGCCAGCGTTTCCTCCACGAGATGCGCGTGGTTGAGATAGATATGCGCGTCGCCCGCGCTCCACACCAGTTCGCCCGGCGCGAGATCGCATTGCTGCGCGAGCATCCGGAGCAGCATCGCGGCCGAGAAAGCGTTGAACGCAAAGCCCAGCCCGAGATCGCACGAGCGCTGCCACAACATGCCCGAAAGCCGGCCGCCGGCGACATGATATTGATAGGTCATGTGGCACGGCGGCAGCGCCATCCCGCCCAGCTCGGCAACGTTCCAGCCGGTGAACAGCAACCGGCGCGAGGTGGGATTGTGCCGGATCATCTCGACCAGTTCGGCGATCTGATTGACCGGGGCCCCGCGGCGGAACAGCCCTTCGTTCCCAGGTTCGCCGGCCGGCTCATACGTATCCCAATTGACCCATTGCTTGCCGTAGACCGGGCCGAGATCGCCCCATTGCGCGGCAAAATCATCGTCGGCGAGGATGCGCGCCTCGAACGCGTCGCGATCGATCGCCGCGCCGGTCGCGCGGCGGTAGCGATCGAGCGGCCAGTCGGTCCAGATATGCACCTTCTGCCGCACCAGCTCGCGGATGTTGGTATCCCCGGTGAGGAACCACAGCATCTCGCGCGCAGCGGTCTTCCACGCGACGCGCTTGGTGGTCAGCAGCGGCACGCGATCGTCGCTGAGATCGAAGCGCAAGGTCGGGCCGAACAGGGATCGCGTGCCCACCCCGGTGCGGTCGCGGCGTTCGTCGCCATGCTCCCACACCTCGCGCAACAGCCGGAGATACTGATCCTCATAATGCGCCGCGTCGCTCATCCCGCAGCAGTGGCAGGCGGGCGCCGGTCGCACAAGGGCGGCGATCGCACGCGAAAGATTGATCCATAACGGATGAAAATAGTGGCCCGGCCGGCGCCCGCCCGTTAGCTCGCGCGATGAATTTCGCCCATCTGGCCGATCTGTTCGCACCGATAGCGTGCGCCACGCTCGAAATCGTCGCCTTCGCCTATCTCGATTCGGCCGGGCGGGTGCTCGGGCTGCGCCATATTCGGATGGGCGATACGCTATGCGTCGAGGTGCCGATTCGCGCGGTCGTCCGCGACGCGCTGTCCTTCGACGCGCAACAGGTCGCGATGGCGCATAACCATCCGTCGGGTAATGCCGAGCCGAGCCGCAACGATCTGACCGTCACGCGCCGCATCGCCCGGGCCTGCTGCGGCCTCTATCCCCTGCACATGGCGCCTCACCCGCTGCCACTGGGCGAATTCGTCGTCTCGCAGCTCTGGCACGAACGGACCCATCCCAGCCAGTCCCAGCGCTGGCTGCGGGAATTGATCTTCGAGGTCTGCCGGGAATTGTGACGGCGGCGCTAGCCGGCGGCGGGCGCCGCCAGGCCGGCCGCCAGGAAATCCAGCAGGCGCGACAAGGTCAGGTCGAAGCTGGCCGCGGACACCGGCGTGGCGGGCACGTCCGGCATCAGCCGGGCGACGCGGCCGTTGTCGGCGCGGATGTACATCATGCTGCCGAACACGCATTGCAGCCGTAGATACAGCTCATCCCGCGTCAGGTGGGGACAGGCCCGCGCCAGGATGTCGACGAACAGGCGGCCGACGTCGTCATGGACGCCGAACACGATGTTCTTGACCGCCGGATCGGGTTCGACCGAACAGATGGCCG
>JAFKLV010000201.1:4434-9002 GCA_017304125.1 Sphingomonadales bacterium | reverse complement strand
TCGAAGGTGGCGCGCTTGATTTCTCGATCGATCCCGCTCTGGTCGTAGAGCGCATGGCAGAAGTGGCAGGCGGGGACGGTGAATTTGTCGTGGACCTTCAGGCCCATGCCCTTGCCCTCGTTCTGGTGGGCGGGCACAACCGTGGGGTCTTCGGGGTAGCTGCGGCAGCCAGGGAAGCGCAGGTAGCTGCACTCCCCCTGGATCGCGGCGGTGTACTTCGGCGCATGGCCGGGGCGCTTCTTCGGCGCGCGGCGCTTGAATGGGGTGCGCTGCAGGCCGGTGGTGGCCTTGAGCGGGGTCTTGCGGGTCAGCGGCGAGCGGCGCAGCATCAGCGACAGCGACTGGGCCTGAGGAGATGTCACGCTGCGAATCCTCTCGTCATTTTTCTGGTTTGTCGAGAAGCCGTGCCACCGTGCGGGGCCTGCGACAATCGCGATTCACGCAGGCGCTGCGCGCTCAAGTCCTGACCGCGGCGCCGGCGCCCTCGCGAAATGCGAGGGCGTTTATCTGATTGTCTGAGGAAAAATGGTGCTGCCGGTGAGGATTGAACTCACGACCTCAGCCTTACCAAGGATGCGCTCTACCACTGAGCTACGGCAGCATCGCCCGAAGGGCAGGGGGGCCCTAGAGACGAGGGCGACGGCATTGTCAAGGCGTTGTGCGCGCGCAATAGCGCTTTCATGGCAAACGACCGTGACGATCGCGCCGCCCGCCTCGCCGAGCAGCTCCGCGCCAATCTGAAAAAACGCAAGGCGCAGGCGCGCAGCCGGCCCGATCCGGACGCGGCGGCAGACAGCACCGCGCCCGATGATTCGCCGCCGTCGCGCTGATCAGGCCCCGAGCCGCCGGCAGCGCGCGATCAGCCACTCGCGGTCGTCGCCGTCCAGCACATCGCCCAAGGTCGCCGCGACGCGCGCGTGATAGGCGTCGACCCACGCCAGCTCCGCCGCGTCGAGCAAGGCCGGGTCGATCAGGTCGCGGTCGATCGGGGCGAGCGTCAGCGTCTCGAACGCCAGCATCGTCGCTTCGCCCCCGGCGATCTCGCGCTCGATGACCAGCAGCAGATTCTCGATACGGATGCCGTAGTCGCCGGCTTTGTAATAACCGGGTTCGTTCGACAGGATCATCCCGGGGCGCAGCGGCTCCTGCGGCCCGCCGCCGCCGTAGCTTGGCTTGGCGATCCGCGCCGGGCCTTCGTGGACCGAGAGATAGCTGCCGACGCCGTGCCCGGTGCCGTGCGCATAATCGAGCCCGGCCTGCCACAAGGGCAGCCGCGCCAGCGCATCGAGCTGTTGCCCGCTCGTGCCGTGCGGAAAGACCGCGGTGGCGAGCGCGATATGCCCCTTGAGCACGCGGGTGAAGCGATCGCGCATCTCGGCGGTCGGCGCGCCGATCGGCACGACGCGGGTCAGATCGGTCGTGCCGTCGGCATATTGGCCGCCCGAATCGATCAGATAGAGCTGCCCCAGCTCGATCGGCGCGTTCGATTCCTCGGTGACGTGATAATGCGGGCTCGCGCCATGCGCGCCGGTCGCCGAGATCGTGTCGAACGACAGATCCTTGAGCACGCCGGTCGCCGCGCGAAATTCCTGCAGCCTGGCGGCGGCGGAAAGCTCGGTCTGGCCGCCCTTGGGCGCCTCGGCGGCGATCCAGCGCAGGAAACGGGTCAGCGCCGCGCCGTCGCGCAGGCTGGCGGCGTGGTGGCCGGCGATCTCGGCCGGGTTCTTGCGCGCCTTGGGGATCACCACCGGATCGCGTAGCGACACCACCGTGCCGCCGGCGGCCTCGATCGCCAGCGGGATCGCGGCGACCGACAGCGACGGATCGACCGCCACCGTCTTGCCCGCCAACCCGCCGAGCGCGGGGGCGAAGGCGGTGCGATCGTGGATGCGCACCGCATTGCCGAGATGCTGGCGCACCTCGTCGGTCACCTTCTCCGGCGCGACGAACAGATCGGCGGTGCCGTCGGCGTTGACGATCGTATAGGCCAGCGCGACCGGGGTGCGCGAAACATCGGTGCCGCGCACGTTGAGCAGCCACGCGATCGAATCGAGCGCGGCGAGCACCACCGCATCAGCCTGTTGCTCGGCGAGCCAGTCGGCGATCTCGGCGCGCTTCTCGGCGGAGGAACGGCCGGCGAGCGCATTGTCGTGCACCGACAACGTCGCGTCGGACGGGGCAGGGCGATCGGGCCAGATCGCGTCGATCGGATTGGTATCGACCGGAACGAGCGTCGCGCCGACCTTGGCGAGCGCGGCCGAGGCCTCCGCCACCCAGGCGCGGGTGTGGAGCCACGGGTCATAGCCGATCCGCGCGCCGTCCGCGGCATGCCCGGCGAGCCATTCGGACACGCTGGTCTCGGGGACGCCGACGAATTGCCAATCGCCGCCGTTCACCTGCTCGCGCACCTGCAAGGTATAGCGCCCGTCGGTGAAGATCGCGGCCTGCTCGGGCAGCACCGCCGCTGTGCCCGCCGAGCCGTGGAAGCCGGTGAGCCACGCCAGCCGCTGCGCATAGGCGCCGACATATTCGCTCATATGCTCGTCGGTCAGCGGGACGATGAAGCCGTCGAGGCGCTGGCGGGCGAGCTGGTCGCGCAGGGCGGCGAGGCGGGCGGAATAGGTCGACATAGGGTTGCTTTCCGGTTCTCGATCAGTGGCGACGCGGAACGAGATGGAGCACGCCCGCGATGATGCCGCCCACGATAAGCCCTACCACGCCGGAGAGGAAGGCGCTGGTCAGCCAGGCCGCGACCCCACCCAGCGCATCATTCGCCGCGTCCGCGGCATGATGCACCCACAGCGGGAGCGGGGTCAGGTGGAAATGCTCGAGCCCGTGGACGATGATCTGCCCGCCGACCCACAGCATCGCCGCGACGCCGATCTGCGAAATCAACGACAGCACGATCGGCATCGCCGCGACCAGCCCACGGCCGATTTTTTGCAGCGCAGCACGGCGCCGCCGGGCGAGCGCGAGGCCGATATCGTCCATCTTCACGATCAATGCGACGACGCCATAGACCCCGATCGTGATCGCCACCGCGACCACCGCCAGCGCGATCGCCTGATTCGCCAGCGGCTGATCGGCGAGCGACGACAGCGCGATCGCCATGATCTCCGCCGACAGGATCAGATCGGTGCGGATCGCGCCGGCAACCTGCCGCTCCTCCAGTTCCTTCGCATCGGCGGTGACCACCTCGGTCGCGTCATGCGGGGTGCCGGACAGCGCCTCGATGACCTTTTCGGCCGCCTCGAAGCATAGGAAGGCGCCGCCCGCCATCAGGATCGGGGTGATCGCCCAGGGCGCGAAGGCCGCGAGCAGCAACGCCGCAGGGAGCAGGAAAACCAATTTGTTGCGTAGCGAGCCGAGCGCGATCTTGCCGATGATCGGCAGTTCGCGTGCCGGGGAAAGGCCGACGACATAGCGCGGGGTGACCGCGGCATCGTCGATCACCACCCCAGCCGCCTTGGCGCTGGCGCGTCCGGCGGCGCCGGCCACGTCGTCGAGGCTGGCGGCGGCCAGCTTCGCAAGCGCGGCAATATCGTCAAGCAACGCAACGAGGCCAGCGGCCATCGGCGAATTCCCCCCATGTTTATGATCCCGAGATGCGAACCATCGCGCAGCTTCGCGTGCGGGCGCAAGGGGTGGGTGGTGACGAAGGCCGCGCATTCTCCCCAACCGTCACCCCGGCCTTGAGCCGGGGTCCATCGGGAGGCAGGCGCGGGACAAGGGGGGCGGGCCGCAGAATCTGCGGCACAATGGATCCCGGCTCAAGGCCGGGATGACGGTGTGGTTGATGGAATTGGCGTGGCCAACACGCTGAATGTTTGGGATTTTGCGTAAACGGGGGAGAGCGGCCGTGCGGTAGTGGCGCTCGATCCCCCGCACTGTTGCTCCGCCGGTGCCGGTCTTAACCGGCGGCTCCACTCCAAATCTTTATTATGATTCGGCGCGCTTCAGCAGCGCGTCCATGCATGGTTCGCCGGCAAAAAGAAAGGCCGGTCTCGCGACCGGCCTTGAAAGTTTTTAGGAGAGGATGCCTGAAAGGCCCGATCCTTGTGCAGCGCAGCATGAGATTCCGCAACTGCAAACTAAGTATTTACGATTGCAAAAACTGCAATCGTTACGCGCGAAACGCATCGACATGGCCGGGCGGCGGGTTATGGAGGTCGCATGAAATTTCCCGCTCCGCCTCGCGCCGCGACCCACCCGCACCGCTTCACCCGCCACGGCATCACGATCGACGATCCCTGGGCGTGGCTGAAGGATGCGGGCTATCCCGAGATCACCGACAAGCAGATCCTCGGCTATCTCGAGGAGGAGAACAGCTATTTCGACACGGTGATGGCGCCGCTCAAGCCGCTGACCGATCGCATCAACGCTGAGATGCGCGGGCGGATCAAGGAAGATGAGTCGACCGTGCCGCAGCGCGACGGCGACTGGTTCTACTGGACGGCGTTCGAGACCGGCGGGCAATATCGCAAATGGTGGCGCAAGCCCGTTGCCGGCGGGCCGGACGAATTGCTGCTCGACGAGCCGGCGCTGGCCGAGGGGCATGAATATTTCCG
>JAFKLV010000201.1:0-4428 GCA_017304125.1 Sphingomonadales bacterium | reverse complement strand
CGCGCCGTCGAACGACGGAACCAAGCTTGCCTATGCGATCGACGATTCGGGCGCCGAACGGTTCGAGATCCGGGTCAAGGATCTCGTCACCGGCGAGCATCTGCCCGAAGTGATCCCCGGCATGCTCTCCGATATCGTGTGGACCGCGGACGATGCCGGCTTCCTCTATGGCCTCGCCAACAAGGAATGGCGCACCGACAATGCGCGCTTCCACCGGCTCGGCACCGATCCGGCCGAGGATGTCGAGCTGTTTCACGAGGATGACGAGGGCTATCGCGTCGCGGTGTCCGAGACGAGCGACCGCCAGTGGATCGTCATCGGCACCGGCGATCATGTCACGAGCGAGATCCGGCTGCTCCCCGCGAACGACCCCTTCGCGACCCCGATCATGGTCGCGCCGCGGCTGTCGGGGCGCGAATATGATGTCGACACCCACGGCGACACCTTGTTCATCCACACCAACGACACCGATCCGATGTGGCGGCTCGCCACCGCGACGCTCGCCGCGCCGGGGGAATGGCAAGAGCTGATCGCGCCGTCCGCGACCTTCTACATGACCGGGGTCGAATGCTATCGCGACTTCTTCGTCGTCGAGGGGCGCGAGGACGGGCTCGATCAGATCGCGATCCACCGCTACGACGCGCCGACCGCCGGCCAGCGCATCGCCTTCCCCGAGGCGAGCTATACCGCCGGGCTCGGCGACAATACCGAATATGACCAGACGATCCTCCGGCTCGGCTATGAATCGATGGTCACGCCGGGCACGGTCTATGATTACGATACCGCGACGGCGACGCTCACCGCGCTCAAGGTGCAGGAAATCCCCTCGGGCTATGACGCGGGCAAATATCGCACCGAGCGGCTGAAGATCGCCGCGCGCGACGGCACATTGGTGCCGGTGTCGATCGTCTATCCGGCCGATTTCCCCAAGGACGGATCGCGCCCGCTCTATCTCTACGGCTATGGCGCTTATGGCCATGCGATCCCGCCGGGCTTCTCGACCGGGCGGCTGTCGCTGCTCGATCGCGGCTTTGCCTATGCCATCGCGCATATCCGCGGCGGCGACGATCTCGGCCAGCAATGGTATCATGACGGCAAGCTCGAGAAGCGCGCCAACACCTTCAACGATTTCGTCGACGTGGCGAAGGGGCTGATCGCCGCGGGCTGGACCGGCGCGGGCAAGATCGCGATCGCCGGCCGTTCGGCGGGCGGCGAGCTGATGGGCGCGGTGGTCAATTCCGATCCTGAGCTGTGGGGTGCGGTGATCGCCGACGTGCCATTCGTCGACGTGCTCAACACGATGCTCGACGAGACGCTGCCGCTGACGCCGGGCGAATGGCCCGAATGGGGCAATCCGATCACCGACAAGGCGGCGTTCGAGCTGATCCGTTCCTATTCGCCCTACGACAATGTGCTGCCACATGCTTATCCGCCGCTGTTCATCTCGGGCGGGCTCAACGATCCGCGCGTAACCTATTGGGAGCCGGCGAAATGGGCGGCGAAGCTGCGCGCGACCAAGACCGACGCCAATATCCTGCTGCTCAAGACCAATATGGGCGCCGGGCACGGCGGCAAATCGGGGCGGTTCGACAGCCTGTACGAAGCGGCCGAGGAGCATAGCTTCGTGCTGTGGCAATTGGGCGTGGACGGCGAGCGGTGACGATCGAGGCCATCGTCGCCAAATACGGCCTCGTCGCGCTGTTTCTCGGCGCGGGGCTGGAAGGGGAGACGGTGGTCGTCGCGGGTGGGCTGCTTTCGCATCGCGGGCTGTTTCCGCTGGCGGGGACGATGATCGCGGCGGCGCTGGGCTCGTTCGCCGCGGACCAGATCTGGTTCTTCGTCGGGCGGCGCTTCCACGATCATCGCATCGTGCGCCGCGCTTATGACAAGCCGGCTTTCGCCAAGGCGATCGATTTCTTCCATCGCCACCCGATCGGCTTCATCTTCGCCTTCCGTTTCATCTACGGCTTCCGCACCGTCAGCCCGATCGCGATCGGCACCACCAATGTCGCGACGCGGACCTTCGTGACGGTCAATTTCGTTTCGGCGGTCGTGTGGGGGATCGCCTTTTCGACGATCGGCTATCTCGCCGGGCACAGTTTCGAGCGGCTGATGGGGCGGCTCCAGCCCGATACGCACACGTTGCTGCTGATTCTCGGCGCGGTGATCCTTGCCGCGAGCGTATTTTTCGGCATCCGCTATTGGCGCAAACAATGACCGCATTTGTCCGAGCCTTCCGCGCCACCCCGGCCGACATCGACGAACTGGGGCACGTCAACAACGCAATATGGGTGCGCTGGGTGCAGGATCTGGCGGTGGCGCATTGGGAGGCGACGGCGCCCGCGGCGCATCGCGAGGCCTATATCTGGGTCGTGACCCGGCATGAGATCGATTATCGCGGCAATCTCGCCGCGGGCGAGGAAGCGACCGGCGAGACCTGGGTGCCGGCGCCGCCGCGCGGCGCACGCTTTGATCGCCATTTCCGCTTCACCGGCGCCGACGGGCGGGTGAAGGTGGAGGGCGTCACCACCTGGGCGCTGATCGATCGCGCCAGCGGCCGGCTGATGCGCGTGCCGCGCGAGGTGGCGGCGCCGTTCGTGGGGAATAGCTGTAGGTCGACCCGACAATCGGCTTTTGCGGACCGGGTGGTGCCAAAACCTACCGTCACCCCGGCCTTGAGCCGGGGTCCATTGTGCCTCAGGCTCAGCGGCCAGAACCTCTTGCCCTGCGATTGCCTCCCGATGGACCCCGGCTCAAGGCCGGGGTGACGGGGATTGTGAGGCTCGAATGGGTGAATGTCGATCGGCCCTGGCGTTTACCCCGAATTGCGCAGCGCGGTGGCGATCGCGTTGATCGAGAGCAGGATGCCCTGGCCGATCCGCTCGTCGGTCTCCCCCGCGCGGTGGCGTTTCATCAACTCGATCTGCAGCAGGTTGAGCGGTTCGATATAGGGCAGGCGCAGCCGGATCGACGCGTCAAGCATCGGATGCTTCTCCAGCAGCCGCGACTGGCCGGTGATCGCCAGCAGCCCGTCATGCGTCCGCCGCCAGCTGTCGCGGATCGTGGTGAAGATCCGCGTGCGCAGCGCTTCGTCCTCGACCAGCCCGGCATAGCGCTCGGCGATGCCGATATCCGATTTGGCGAGCACCATCTCCATATTGGCGAGCGTCGCGGCGAACAGCGGCCAGCCCTCGGCCATTTCGGCGAGCAACGGCTTGTCGGCGAAATCGGCGATCGCATGGCCGACGCCATACCAGCCGGGCAGCATCACCCGCGCCTGCGACCAGCTGAACACCCACGGGATCGCGCGCAGATCCTCGATCCGCTGGCTCCTGGTGCGGCTCGCCGGGCGGCTGCCGATCTTGAGCCCGGAGATTTCGGCGATCGGGGTCATCTGGCGGAAGAATTCGGTGAACCCATCGGTGCCGTAAACCAGATCGCGATAGGCGGCGAAGGCGGTGTCGGACAAAGCGTCCATCGCGCCGCCGAACGCCTCATTCTCGGCATTGGAGAGATGCGGCGGCTCAAGGCTGGCGACCAAGGTGGCGGAGGCCATCGCCTCCAAATTGGTCGCGGCGCTCTCGCGCGTGCCATATTTGCCCGCGATCACCTCGCCCTGTTCGGTGATGCGGATACGGCCCTGCACCGTGCCCGGCGGCTGGGCGAGGATCGCCGCGAAGCTCGATCCGCCGCCGCGCCCCACCGCGCCGCCGCGGCCGTGGAACAATTGCATCCCGACGCCCGCCGCCTCGAACACCGGCTTCAACGCGGTCGACGCCTTGGACAATTGCCAGGTCGAGGTGAGATAGCCGCCGTCCTTGTTCGAATCCGAATAGCCGATCATCACTTCCTGATGCCCGCGCGCGGCGATCACGTTGCGGTTTTCGGGCAAGGCGAACCATTCGGCCATGATCGCCGGCGCGGCCTCGAGATCCTCGATCGTCTCGAACAGCGGCACCGCCATGATCGCGGCCTCAGGCTCGGCGCCGGGACGATAGAGCCCGGCTTCCTTGAGCAGCAGATTGACCTCGAGCAGATCGGAGACCGATTTGGTCATCGAGACGATATATTGCCGGATCGACGCCGATCCGTAGCGCGCATGCGCCGCCGCCGCCGCGCGGACGATCGCCAGCTCGCTCAGCGTCTCCTCCGAATAATCGGCATAAGGCGTGACGAGCGGGCGCGGGCTGGCGAGTTCGTGGCGCAGCAGCATCACGCGCTGATCCTCGTCGAGCGCGGCATAATCGTCGCACGCCCCGGCGCGGGCGAGCAGTTCGGCGACGACGCGCTCATGCACCGCGCTGTTCTGCCGCATGTCGAGCGTCGCGAGGTGGAAGCCGAACACCTCGACCGCGCGGATCAGCCGCCCGATCGCCCCGCCCGAGGCGAGCAGCCCGCCGCCCGCCGCCGCCAGCGGGCGGGCGAGCG
>JAFKLV010000200.1 GCA_017304125.1 Sphingomonadales bacterium | reverse complement strand
TCGGCCGCAACGCGACCTCGGGCGTGGTCAATTTCATCACCGCCAAGCCTGACCTGTCCGGCATCCATGCCGCCGGCGAATTCGAATATGGCAATTACGATTCGAAGCGCCTGAAGGGCATGTTCAACCTGCCGCTGACCGATACGCTGGGCATCCGCGTCGCGGGCACCTATCTCAATCGCGGCGGCTATACCAAGAACCTCTACACCAACAGCAACATCGACGGCCGCGACCTCTATTCGGTGCGCGGCACGCTGTCGTGGGAGCCCTCGGCCGATACCCGCATCGATTTGATCGGCTATTATTTCCACGAACGCGACGACCGCAGCCGCATCCAGAAGCAGCTCTGCCATCGCGATCCGACCGGCGTGCTGGGCTGCTTGCCCGACAAGCTGACCAACGAGACGCTCAACGCCAATTCGACGCTGGCGACGATCCTCACCAGCCGCGAATTCCTCTCGCTGGCGGTTTCGCCGGCATTGGCCGGGCTGGGCCTCGGCAGCGTCTATCAAACACGCGACAGCTTCGCCGGGGTGGTCAATCCCGCCGACGTCCGCACGGTGAACATCGATTACCTGCCGACCTATTTCGCCGAAGAACAGCAATATATGGCGAAGATCTATCATAATTTCGGCAAGGTGAGCTTCAACTTCACCGGCGGTTATATGAAGAATACCGTCGACTCGACCTCTGACTACAACCTCGCGGTCGAAAACTCCTATGCCGGCAATGTCGGCCTCAACACGCTCTATGCCGCCGCTGGTCCGGGCGGGCCGCTGGCCGGACTGTTCGGCAACATGCGCAACGCGCTGGTCCCGAACGGCCCCGGGACGCTGTGCCAGTCGAAGGCCGATCCGAACGGCGTGGGCGTCTATGGCGGCAACGGCATTTGCGCCCCGACCAGCCTGGACTTTGACCGCTCGCGCGCGACGATCCGGCAATATTCGGCTGAAGCGCATATCGACAGCCAGTTCGACGGGATGTTCAACTTCCTGCTCGGTGGCATCTATTTCGACAGCAAGGCGACCAATACCGATTATTACGTCAACAGCTTCGGGCTGGATTATGCCGCCGGCCTGCTGGGCGGGGCACAGAGCGGCGGGACGGCCTTCGCCGCGACGCCTTTCTATCGCAACAACACCCCCAATTTCCGCCTGAAGTCCTATGGCCTGTTCGGTGAAACCTACTTCAAGTTCAACGACAAGCTGAAGCTGACCCTCGGCCTGCGGTACAATCATGACGACAAGGAAGTGTCGGCGCGCACCACGCTGATTTCCGACACCAAGAGCGCGGTGGTTCCCAACGCCGCCGGGACGGGCCCGCTGCTCAATGCCGAGGGCAACCCGATCGTCGTCAGCGCCTCGTCGACCGTGCTGGTGCCTTATGGCACGACCAACGCCAACCCGATCCTGAGCAACGGCACTTACGACTTCGACTCGTCGACGGCGGGCAACCAGCCGTTCGCGACCACCTCGGTCAGCTTCGGGCGGCTCACCGGCCGCGCGGTGCTCGACTATAAGATCACCGACAACAACCTGATCTACTTGTCCTATTCGCGCGGCTACAAGTCGGGCGGCATCAATCCGCCGCTGTCGCCGGTGTTCGCGGTGCCCACCACTTTCGCGCCGGAAAAGGTCGACTCGTTCGAAATCGGCTCGAAGAACACCTGGGATCACGGCCGCTTCCGGCTGAACGTCACGGGCTTCTACTATAAGTACAAGGGGCTGCAGCTCAACCGCATCGTTGCCCGCACCTCGGTCAACGACAATATCAACGCCGACATCTACGGCGTCGAGGCGGAAGCGATCATCAGCCCGATCCCGGCGTTCGTGGTCAATGCGAACTTCAGCTGGATGAAGTCCAAGGTGTCGGGCGACACCTATCTCGCCAACCCGCGCGATCCGTCGGGCGGCCGTTCGGATGCGGTGATCATCAAGGATCTCACCAACGCATCGAACTGCGCGATCCGCCCGGCCAAGGGCTCCGGTGCCACCGCGGCGCAGGTCAATGCGTTCGTCAACGGCTTCAACTCCGCGGTGGGTCTGCAGCCGACCACGCCGATCCCCGGCACCAACACGACCGGCGCCTTCTCGATCTGCTCGCAGCTGGCCGTCACCGCCGCACAGAGCGGGCTGCCGTTCGTCGTCGATCCCAGCGGTGTGGAAACCAACGTCCGCGGCAACAGCCTGCCCAACGCGCCGTCGTACAAATGGTCGGTGGGTGCGCAATATACGATCAACGCGGGTGAGTGGTCGATCGTGCCGCGCGCGGATCTCAACTATACCGGCAACAGCTGGGGCACGATCTTCAACAAGAACCCGATCGACAAGATCGAGGGCTATGCCGTGGTCAATGCGCAGCTGCAGATCAACGCCCCGAACGACCGCTTCTACATCCGCGGCTTCGTGCAAAATCTGACCAACAACAGCGCGACGACCGGCATGTATGTGACCGATCAGTCGTCCGGCCTGTTCACCAACATCTTCACGCTCGAACCGCGCCGCTACGGTGTCGCGGCCGGGTTCAAATTCTAACCCCCCTCCCCGGCCCCGGATCGCTTCCGGGGCCGGCATTTACCATTTCACCGCCCGCCCCTTGAGACGAAAGCCTATCATTTCCCCGCTGAGGGAGGTGACAACGGGAAAAAGGCGGCGCACAAGCATCGCGCGCTCGAGAAAGGCGTGATTCCGAAAGAGGCCGGTCAACCGGCGCAACAGGAAGGAATATAATGGCTACGACTACCAAGAGCGGCGGCATCCATGCGCCCGTCCAGCCCTCGGCGGAGCTGGGCGCCATCGTCGGCAACGACAAACTGCCGCGCAGCCAGGTGATCAGCAAGGTGTGGGACTATATCAAGTCGCACAAGCTGCAGAATCCCGAGAACAAGCGTGAAATCCTCGCCGACGACAAGCTCAAGAAGGTCTTCGGCAAGGACAAGGTGACGATGTTCGAGATGAACAAGTACATCTCGCAGCACGTCAAGGCCTGACACTTAGCATCCGGCGCCGCTCGTTCTCGATCGGCGCCGTTTTTTTGCCCGCATTGGGTGGCGTCACCCGGCCCTGAGCCGGGATTGTTCACCCCCGTTCGGGCTGAGCTTGTCGAAGCCCTGCACTTTTCTTCCGAAGAAGAAGCACAGCCCTTCGGCGGGTCCCATGAAAGTATTACTTTCATGGGCGCCCTCACGCGCTCAGGGCGAACGGTGAGCGCCTCAGGCCGCCTGCGGCGCCTGCGTCACCTTGACGATCGAGAGCGCGCGGCGATGCCCCTCGCGATCGGGCCACAGGATCGATTGCCCCTCGCGCAACCCGATCAGCCCCGCCCCCACCGGCGTGAGAATCGAAACCCGCCCGGCCGAAATATCGGCCTCCTTCGGATAGACGAGCTGCACCACGCGCGCGGTGCCATTCGCCTCGTCGATGAATTCGACGCTGGCGTGCATCGTCACCACGTCGCTCGGGATGCGCGCGGCGGTGTGGACATGCGCCCGCCCGATCTCTTCCAGCAGCATCTCGCTCACCTCGGGCAGCCGGTCTTCGGCGCCGATCGCGAGGTTGGTCAATTTATCTGCTTCATCGTCGATCATGTGGATCGGCGGACGCTTGGTCGCCTTGCTGCTGGTCATGTCAGTTGCTTTCCGCGGGGGTAGAATGAGGCGCGCGCGCCGGTTGATCAGGTGCCCCGGGTTCGGGGCATGTCGCGCCGGAACCCGGGGCTAAAAGCCCGCGAGAAGCTGCCCCCCGTGGTGGCGAAAGCGAAAAAGGCAGCGTTCGATCTGCATCGCGCGATGATGTCGCGCGCGCGCCGCCAAGTCAAACCTCACGCATGCCGGTGGCTGCGCATCGCGAAGCTGGAGGTGATCCGCGTCACGCCGGGTAGCCGCGACAGCACGTCGCGGTGGAAGGCGGCATATTCCTCCATCCCCGCAATCTGCACGCGCAGCACATAATCCCCCGCGCCGGTCATCAGATACCATTCGCGCACCTCGGGATGCTGGCGCAGCGCACGCTCGAAGCGCAGCAGATATTCCTCGGTCTGCCGCTCGAGCTCGACCTGGACGATCGCCACCGTCCCCTCATCGGCCGAGGCGCCGGCGACGATCGCGGTATAGCCGCGGATCACCCCCGATTGTTCGAGCAATTTCACCCGGCGCAGGCAGGCGGAGGGCGAGAGCCCCACCGCCTCGGCCAGCGCGCTGTTGGTGATCCGCGCGTTGAGGCGCAGCTGGGTCAGGATGCGACGGTCGGCGTCGTCGAGGGTCGACATGCAGAATATGCCATTTGATCGAAGATTATTCGATCATGTCCCGATTGGAGCAATAATGCACGACAAATCGGTGCGTGCTTCGAACGGATCGCTGGCATTCCCGGTCCCGGAGGATGCCAATGGCGAAACATCTTTGCCCCACCAGCTCGACCCGTCTGACGATCGATCTGGGGGCGATCCGTGACAATTACCGGCTGATCGCCGCCCGCGTCGCCCCGGCGACGTGCAGCGCGGTGGTCAAGGCCGATGCTTACGGGCTCGGCGCCGCGCGGGTCGCGCCGATGCTGCGCGACGCGGGGTGCAGC
>JAFKLV010000199.1 GCA_017304125.1 Sphingomonadales bacterium | reverse complement strand
ACGATCGCGAAACCGCTCGCCGTCGCCACCGCGCCCACCCCCGGCGCGCGCATCTCGATCGCATCGCCGACCGGCGCGAACCGGCACCCGCCGATCTGCCCGAGCACCGCGACCACCGCGCGCGCGGTATCGCCATAAGCCGAAAAACCGTCGACCGCCGCGGTGCCGCCGTTATCGCGCACCACGCCGCCGCTCACCGATGCGGCCACCGCGCCGACCGTCACCGGCTGCGCATCCGCGATCACCTCGAAGGTGAGCGAGGGGATGCGATTGCCGAAATCCTCCAGCGCCAGATCCTCGAACACGGCATAGGCGATGCCGCGATGCGCCGGGGCCAGCGCGATCCCCTCCGCACTGGCGATCAGCGGATCGACCGGCTGATCCTCGCCGCCGGTCAACAGCCTGAAATGGGTCGGGCTTTTCCAGTCGCCCGCCGCGCCGCGCAGCAGATTGCCGTCGGCCCAGATCCGCCCGATCGCGAGGATCGGCCGCGCCGACAGCGCCACCGCGAACGACGCGGTATAGCTGTAGCTCGTGACGCTTGGCCGCCCCTTGCCCCCGCCACCGGTCGCGCGATGCTGGACCAGATCGGTCGCCCAGATCACCGTTCCCGCCACCCGCATCGTCCCGAACAATATCGGGATCGCGGTGCCGTAGCTCGAGGTCTGCACCGAAAGCTCGGCCAGCCGCGGCCCCTCGCGCCCCTTGGGCTTGAACAGCAGGTTGCGGTCGATCGTCTGGCCGATCACCGCCCCGATCGCCGCGCCGATCGGGCCGCCGATCACGCTGCCCACCGCGGTCAACACCAAGGTCGCCATCTCATTCCCCCTCCAGCCGATAAGCCGCGAGCACCGGCCACGGCGGCGCGCCCGGCCGCTCCACCACGCGGCGCAACCCCGCATCGGCATGCACCACACCCGCCTCGGTCCTGATCGCGAGATGCAGCCCGCCCCCCGCGCGGCACAGCAACAGATCGCCCGCCGCCGCGCCGTCGCACGCCACCAGTCCGTCGAGCATCTCGGGCGCTACCGCCGCGGCCCCGGCGGCGAGCGCATAACCGGCGGGCACGCGCCCGTGCCATCCGCCCGCCGCGAGCGCCCAGACGGCAACCCCGACGCAATCGAGCCCCAAAGCGGGATCGCGTCCGTGCGGTCGAAACCGCGCCCCGATCGTCGCGCGCGCCGCCGCGACGATCCGCGCTGCGCGCGTCACCCGCCCGGATAGCGCGTCAGCAGATCGATCCCCGGCAGATAGGGCTCGCCACGGAAATTGACCGCATTGCCGAACCGCCCCGCGCAGGTCGCGATCGTCTTGTCGCACCCCTCGATCAGCTCGACCAGCACGCCCGCCTCGATCGCGAACGGCGGCACGGCGCGCAGTGTGATCATCGCGCCCGCCGAGCCGGTCACCGCGCTCTCGAACCCGCCATTCGCCCCGCCCAGCCAGCGCACCAGCCCCCCGCCATAGGCATCGGCCGAGGGCTCCACCCGATCGAGCGTCACCGCCTCCGCCGCGACCGATACGACCCGCGCGAACCGCCGCCGCCCCGCCAGCGCCACGCGGCAGCGCCGGTCGCCAAGCTCGGCGCGGCAATCGGGCGAGGTCGCCTCGCTCGTCGGCCGGTCGAGCGCCGCCGCCGCGCCGCGCAATTCGGCGGTGAACCCCGCCGCATCAACCTCGACCGCGCCGATCGTCCCCGTCGCCAGCGGCACCGGCGCGCCGCCCGCCGCCCAGTCGACCGCGAAAATCTCGACCCGCGCCCCGTCCCACCGCCCGGCGATCAGATCGCGCTCGGTGATCGCGGCGCTGGTCAGCGCGCCCCTGGCATCCATCGTCGCCGCATCGAGCCCATCGCTGCGCACGATCGCCGAGGGCGTCATCCCCGGCGCGGCGCGATAGACGAAGCCCGCGACAGCGAGATCGCGGTCATGATCGGTCAGCCCGATCGCCACTCCGTCGCGCCGCTCGACCAGCCAGCAGATCGCGAGCGCGGTCACCCCCCCGTTCATCTCAATCCTCCCTGAGCTCGATCAGCGGCACCGTCGGCGCCGCCCCGGCGAGGAAGGTCGCGCGGGTCACGCTGAGCCGGTCCTCGGCAAAGCGCACCGGCACATCGAACGCGAACGAGGCGGTCACCGCCACCCCCGCCGCGGGCGCCGTGTCGAGCACGATCTGCCCCGCATCCTCCAGCGCGAACGCCGCCGTCGCCACCTCGCCGAGCTTGATCGTCACGCTCCCCGCCACCGGCCGGGTGATGCGCCGCGCGGTGGCGCCATAATGTTTGACCAGCGCGAAGCGCCGCGTGACGCCGTCGCCGACCCCCAATGCCTCGTCCGCCGCATCGGCATCGAACGGATCGCGCAGCCGAAAGCCGCGCGCCGGCCCCAGCCGCGCGTGGAAGAAATCGAGCAGCAGGCGGATATCCGCCTCGCTGCGCACCCCCGGCCCGGCGTCGTAGCGCGTCCGCGCCGCCGCCCAGGCGACATTGCGCGTCTCGCGCCCGCCCGCGCTGGTCACGATCGTGGTGGAGAATTCGGGCGCCACCTCCGCCTCGCGGCCCAGCGCGAGCGGGAACAGCACCTCGTCGAACGCGATCACCTCCGCCTCCTCCTCATCCCAATGCACCAGCCCGTCGCGCATCACCTGCGGCAGCGCCCAGAAATAGGCGCGCGCCACCCCGCGCCGCCGCGCGGCCTCGGCGGCGGCGGTGATCTGGCGCCATTGCGCCACATCGGCGGCACTGAGCACGAACCCCGCGAAATACTCCTGCCGCCCCGGCGGATAGCCGAGCCGCGCGGTCGCCGCCGCCGCGCCCTCGCGCGACGCCGCGCTGTCCCCCGCGGTCACCCAGTCATAATCTTCGAGCTGGAGCACATCGAACGCGGGCGCGGCCCAGCCGATCGGCAGATTGGCGCGCTTGGCTTCGGGTGCGCCCGTATCGAGCACGGTCGGGAGGTAGGCGAGCAGATAGCTTCGGCAATCCGCCGCGACCGCGCGCACCGCCGCGACCAGCGCCGCGGTCGACCCCGCCAACGCCGCCCCCGCCGCATCGAGCGTCGCGATCTCGGTCGCGCTCTTGTCGCCGCGGATCGTCGCGATCGGCACCGGCGCGAACGCCGCCACCGCGCTGGCGTCATAAAGGCACGGCCGCCCGTCGGGCATCACCCACCACCACGGCTCGCCGATCTGGAAATGCGCCGGCAGCCCCGCCGCCACTCCGATCGCGACGAACGCCTGCGCCACCGCCTGCAGATAGGTCATCGCCCCGGCGTGCGTCGGCGAGAGCAGGGTCGACGGCGGCGACCAGCCGGTCAGCGCGGGCGCACCGTCCGCCGCGCGCTGCTTCCAGTCGCCCCAGCAATGCCGGTCGAACAATTCATAGCTCAGCGACCAGATCAGGTCATAGCCAAGCTCTTTCGCGCGCTGCGCGAAATCGCGATGCCACGCCGCGCAGGCGACATTGAGCGCGCCGCCGGCGAGGCTGGCGTAAAGCCCGCCCGCATTGGCCTCGAGCCGGAAATAATGGCTCATCCCGACATAATGGACGATCGCCCCGCGATAGCCGAGCTGCAGCGCATTGCGTAGCAGCCGCGCCGGGGTGAGATTGTAGCTGTCGTCATAGCCGCCGGCGATGCCCACGCCATGTTCGGGGACGATGACATCGCCGATCGCGAGCACCGCGCCCGCGCCCTCGCAGCGGATCGCGCTCATTTCCGCCCAGCCCTCGGCCGGCGCGGCGAGCAATGCATCCGCCCCGCTATAGCCCGGCGGGACGAGCGAGACGAACATCCGGTCGATATCCCCGGCCCACACCGGATCAGCCTCCGCCGGCAGCATGAACCCGCCGGTGACGCTGGCGAAGTCGATCGAAACGACCGCATCCTCGGGCGTGCCCGCGGCATAATTCCACAGCCGTACATACCAGGTACGCGCGTTGCCCGCGGCATCGCGCCCCTCGATCGTCAGCACCGGGCCGTTGACCGCATCGAGCGCGCGCACCCCGGCGGAGCGCCAGCGGAAGGTCAGCCGGCAATCGCGGAAATCGCGCGCGGTTGCATATTTCAGCAGCGGATGATCCCAGCGATCCTCCGCCTCCCAGATCAGCCCGGCGAGATCGTCCGCGCGATAGAAGACGCAATCGACCCGCAACGCATCCGGCGCGCTGGTCGTCACCGCCGCCATCATCGGCCGCGGAAAGTTGACCGTCCAGAAGCGCGGATCGAAGCGCTGGATCACCCCCGCCGCCTGATGCCGCCGTTCGCGGCTCAGCCAATAGCCCATATCTGTTCGCCTTGATTGCCCGCACCGGAACGGGGCGGCCCGCTACCCGCCCGCCTCGTCGAGCGCGGCCTTCACCGCGCGCGCCACCTGCCGGCTCGATCGCGCCAGCGCCCCCGGCGCACTGTCGGCGCTGGCATTGACGGTGATCGCAACACGCACCGCGCGCGCACCGCCCGCGCCCGCCGGCGCGATCGATCCGCTCGCGGTCGGCACGAACAATTCCGGCCCGCGCTCGCCGACCCAATAGGGCCGCGCGGGCGACACCGGCCCGCCGGTCGCCCGCCCCGGCGCCCCG
>JAFKLV010000198.1 GCA_017304125.1 Sphingomonadales bacterium | reverse complement strand
ACAATGTGACCGGGCTGCCCGGCGGCTTCATCCCCAACGGCTTTTCGGGCGTGTGGATTGGCGTGCTGATGGCGTTGTTCTCGTTCCTCGGGCTCGAGTTCGTCGTCGCCACCGCGGGCGAGGCGGAAAACCCGCGCGAGGCGATCCCGGCGGCGTTGCGCACGATGGCCGCGCGATTGTTCCTGTTCTACATCCTCGCCTTGTTCATCATCATCGCCTTCATGCCGTGGCGTGAAGCGGGGGCGAAAGTGGTCACCGAAAGCCCGTTCGTCCGCATGTTCGGCGCGGCGGGCATCCCTTATGCCGCGGGGGTGATGAATTTCGTCGTCGCCTCGGCGGCGTTGTCGGCGATGAACACCAGCCTCTATCTCGCCTCGCGCATGCTGTTTTCGCTGTCGCGCGGCGGCTATGCCCCGCGCAGCTTCGGGCAGCTCAACGCCGGCGGCGTGCCGATGGCCGCGACGCTGCTGTCGGGCGCGTGCGTATTGCTCGCCGGGTCGCTCGCGATGCTGACCCCGCTCGCCTATAATTATCTGTTCGGCATCGCCTTGTTCGGCGGCATCCTGACCTGGTCGAGCATCCTCGCCAGCCATCTCGTCTTTCGCCGCCGCCACCCCGCCGCCGATCTGCCGGTGAAGATGCCGTTCTTCCCGGTGGCGCAACTCGTCGGGCTGGCATTGCTCGCCGCGATCACCGCGACGATGGCGTTCGATCACGAATTCTGGGACGTGGCGGTGATCGCCGGGGTGCCGTGGTGCCTGTTCGTCGCCTTGGTTTATTGGCTGTGGTCGCGCCGCAAGGGACCGGGCGAGGCGACCGCCCCCTCAGTCTCCGCTTCCGCCTGACGGCATTTCGGCGCTCAGCGTCTCCGCCACTTCGCGCACGATCCCCATGAAGGCGGTCGCCGCCGCCGAGGGCGTCACCCCGGCACGCATCGTCGCGCCGATGCGCGAGGCGGTGGCCTCCATATCGACCGGCAGGATCGTCAGCCCCGGCTGCACCGTCGCGACCTGATAGGGCATTGCCGCGAGCATGTCGGAATCGAGCAGCAGCGAATGGTTGGTGAGGATCGAGACCGATTCGATCGCATCGACCGGCGGCTCGATCCCGGCGCGGCGGAACGCGAACATCAATTGCCGCCGCAGCGAGGTTTCGGACGGCGGCATGATCCACGCCTGATGCGCCAGATCGGCGAGGCTGATCTCCTGCTGCTCGGCGAGCGGATGCCCCTGCCGCGCGACGATCGCGATCGGCTCGTGATACAGCACTTCCTGCTCCAGCCCCTCGCGCTCGCGGAAATCGGGCAGGCGGCCGAGCACGACGTCGAGATCGCCGGTGCGCAGCGACGGCATCAATTTGTCGATCGTCCCCTCGATCACCGTCACCGCAATCCCCGGCCGCCGCGCGCGCAGCAGTGCAAGGCTGCGCGGCAGCAGCGTCGGCGAGGCGGCGAGCAATGTGCCGACGAACACCCGGCCCGACAGCCCGGATTCGATCGACTGCAATTCCTCGCTGGCGTGGCGCAATTGGGTGAGGATCAGCTTGGCGTGCTTGATGATGACGTCGCCATAGAGCGTCGGGGTCACCCCGCGCGACGAGCGTTCGAACAATTGGACGCCGAGCGCCTCCTCCAACTCCTTGATGCTCTTGGTCGCCGCCGGCTGGGCGATGTTAAGGATCTGCGACCCGCGCAGGATATTGCCCTCCTGCGCCACCGCGGCGAGCAGCTTGAGCTGGCGCAGCTTGAGCCGGCTCAGCAGGAAATTCTCGTGAAAGCGCGACATTCGCGGCCCGTCCTCTCCCCGTTTATAGCCGCGCTCTACTATAATTTTTTTGGAATAGCAGCGGGGCGCATCGGAATTATTCTAAGATAACGGCGGCGCTTATTGGGGGAGTGGCCGCTGATCCCGGTGCGCATAGGGCGCCACCGGGAAGGGAGCAGCGGCGACAGGCTTCAAGGAGCGCGCCGCGCGTGACCATCATCGACATGCACAGCCATTTTTTCCCGATGTCCGACCCGGCCTATGCCGCGGCGGCGGAGCGGGACGGCCTGCCGTGGCTTAAGGAAACCGGCGCGGGCGAGGGGATGATCATGGTCGGCACCCGCGCCTTCCGCCCGGTGCGCGCGGCATTGTGGAGCCCGGCCGCGCGGATCGAGGATCTCGATCGCAATGGGATCGACATGCAGGTGATCTGCGCCACCCCGGTGATGTTCGGCTATTCGCGCTCGCCCGCCGACGCCGCCGAGAGCGCGCGGCGTTTCAACGACCAGGCGATCGAGATGTGCGCGCATAACCCGCGGCGGCTGAAGGCGCTGGCGCAGGTGCCGCTGCAGGATGTCGATCTCGCCTGTGCCGAGGCGAGCCGCGCGGTGGCCTCGGGGCATCTCGGGGTGCAGATCGGCAACCATCTCGACAATGCCAATCTCGACGACGAGCGGCTGCTGACCTTCCTCGCGCATTGCGCGGAGATCGGCGCGGCGGTGCTGGTCCATCCGTGGGACATGATGGCGCGTGACCGGATGCCCAAATATATGCTGCCGTGGCTGGTCGCGATGCCGGCCGAGACGCAGCTGTCGATCCTGTCGCTGATCCTGTCGGGCGCGTTCGAGCGGCTGCCGCGATCCTTGCGGCTGTGCTTCGCGCACGGCGGGGGGAGCTTCGCTTTCCTGCTCGGGCGGGTCGAGAATGCCTGGCTGCAGCGCGATATCGTGCGGGTCGATTGCCCCAATCCGCCCTCGTCCTACCTCGATCGCTTCTATGTCGATTCGGCGGTGTTCAGCCCGGAATCGCTGCAATTGGTGGTCGATGTGATGGGCGAGGATCGCGTGCTGCTCGGCTCCGATCACCCCTTCCCGCTGGGCGAGGAAGATATCGGCCAGCTCGTCGGCACCCACGACAGGCTCGACGCGACCGTCAAGGCCAAGATCCTCGGTGGCAATGCCGCGAAGTTCCTCGCGCTGGAGGATGTGGCGGCCTGAGATGCCGTCCGTCACCCCGGCCTTGAGCCGGGGTGACGGGTTTGGTTGTCGCATATGCGCGTGAACCAGTCTGGGTCCCCGCTTTCGCGGGGACACTTACCGGGTCAGACCGCGCGATAGCTTTCGGTGCCGACCCAGCCGCGTTCGGAAACGTCGACCATCACCTTTTCCGGCCCGGTCATCTTATATTCGGCATTGTCCTTGGCCGGGTTCTTGCCCAGCCCCTGCGCCAGATTGACGTCATGACGCGGCGCGAAGCCGCTCGCCTCGAAGCGCTCGACGATCTGGTTGATGTCGTCGCACTGGAAGCCGATGTGGTGCAGCCCGGTGAAATCCTCGGCGAATTCCATCCCCGCCGCCGGGCGGTTCTTGAACGCGAGCAGCGCGATATTGATGTGCCCGTCGGTGACGTAATAGCCGCGCGCGTTGCGGCTATCGATCTTGCCGGCGAGTTCCCAGCCCAGCACATCGGTGAAGAAACGCACCGAATTGTCGGGATCGGCGGCGGCGATGGCGACGTGGCGCAGGCGAACGGTCATGATGCTTTCCTTCAGGTTCCGACGTGAAGCGGGGTGACGAGCGCGCGCAGCGCCGCGATGACGCTGAGCGCGGTGATCCGGCCGGTGCCGGGGTTTTCGTCGGTGGGGACATTTTCGATGCGCAATTCGAAGCGCGCGCTGTCCGCATCGACGGTGATGAAATGGGTGTTGCGCTCGAGCGCGGGGTCGGCCCAGATTTCGAGCCGCGTGCGATCCGGCCCGACCCCGGCAAGCCCGAGCGCGGCGGCGACATTGACGTTCGCCGGGAAGGCCAAAGCCCCCTCGCGCGCGCTGCCCTCGAAGATCCTGAGCGGCGCGGGAAGCGCGGTGAGATCGATCGCGTTGCGCACGACATGCTCGGCCTTGACCAAGGATTTGGGCGGCTTGCGCGTGATCATCGTCACCGAATGGATCGTGCCGAGCGCGGCGGCGCGCACCGCATCGAGCCCGAGCAAGGCGCCGGTGGCGAGGATGATCCGCCCGCCGCCCGTCGCGACCCGCGCGACGAGATCGTCGGCGGCGAGCAACGCCGCGCCGCTGACGGTGACGAGGATCCGGCCGTGGTCCGCCACCGCCTCGCCGATCGTGCGGAAGGTGGCGGAGGGCGCGCAATCGACGATCACATCGGCGCGCCGCGCCATCTCCGCGATGCTGACGACGGGGACGTCCCAGCCGGCCGCGGCGAGATAGGCGCGTGCCTTGTCCGCATCGCCCGCCGCGACGCAATCGAGGACGAGCGCCTCCTCCTTCTCGATGAGATGACGCGCGACGACGCGCCCGATCGTGCCTAGCCCGGCGATGCCTATTTTCATCCGATTTCCCTAGGATTGGCGGCGCGGTGGCTGAAATATCGTTTGCCGCCGCCGCTATAGTCAGCCCGCTATACTGTGGCCGGCGCGCTATAATGAAATCGGCCGCACCTATGCGGAAGGCATATTGGACCTGACCCGCCCCGCCCGTCACGTTCCGCGCCAGAATGATGGGACGGGAGTGGATGATGACCTGGCATGCGCTGGCAACCTATCGACGCGACGGCGCGCCGCGCGCGGCGATCGTGGTGGGTGAGGCGGTTCACGATCTCGATACGGTGGCGGCGCGCCACGCCCCGGCGCTGGTCGGGCGCGGGGTCGACGATCTGATCGCCGATTGGGCCGCCGCCGCGCCGGTCGTGG
>JAFKLV010000197.1 GCA_017304125.1 Sphingomonadales bacterium | reverse complement strand
GATCATGCCCGAGGGCGACGATCGCGCGATCGTCAGTTCCTATGTGATGGTGTTCCAGCAGGTGCCGGGCGGGGTGCTGCGCCCGGTGATCGGCGGCGATTATCGCGACACGATGGAAAAGCGCGACGGCCGCTGGCGCTTCGTCGAGCGGCATATGGCCAATGACCTGATCGGCGACCTCACCGCGCACGGCCGCGCGATCGACGTGATCCGGCCGAGCCGGGCGAATTGACGAAACAAACTCCCCTTCCTTGAACAAGGGAGAGGTCGGGGGTTGGGTTGGTGTGGGGGGCACCGTCGCACCAGCCTCATACCCACCCACCCCCAGCCCCTCCCTTCACCAGGGAGGGGGGAAGAAAGGGGCAAATTTCACGCCGCCCTAGTCAATTTTGACGTAGTGGCCCGCCGCCCGCGCCGCGAAGCTCGACCCAACGCAAAAGCCCGGAAACCGGGCAGATTGGGGAGAGGAACGATGCGGTTTTCGCGCGCGATGTTGCTTGGCTATTCGGCGGCTGTGGCATTGTGCCCGGCCATGGCCCGGGCGCAGGAACAGGCCCCGCCCCCGACCGATCAGACCAGCCGTGCACCGACCGGACTGAGCGATGTCGTCGTCACCGCGCGGCGCACCGAGGAAAAGCTGCAGGATGTCCCCGCCGCGGTCACCGGCTATAATGAGGCGCAACTCGCCGCGCTCGACATCAAGAGCTTTGCCGATATCGGCAAGACCGTTCCCAATCTCGACGTGCAGCGCCAGTTCGGCTCGGCCAGCGCCCCGCAATTCTACCTGCGCGGGATTTCCACCGGTTCGCTGAAGTTCGAGACCGACGCCGGGATCGGGCTGTACATCGACGGCGTCTATCTCGGCCGCCCGGCCGGCACCGCCTTCGACCTTGCCGATATCGAGCGCGTCGAGGTGTTGCGTGGCCCGCAGGGCACCTTGTTCGGGCGCAATTCGACCGGCGGCGCGATCAATTACATCACCGCCGCGCCGACCGGGGTGCTCGGCATCAAGGCCGAGGCGACGGTCGGCAATTTCAATCAATATGGCGGCAAGATCACCGTCAACCTGCCCGCGATCGGCCCGCTGTCGGTGCGCGTCAGCTATCTCCATGATCAGCATGACGGCTATGTCCGCAACCTGACGCCGGGGCGCACCTACACGTTCGCCGCGCCGTTCGGCACGATCCGCTCGGCCGACAGCTTCGGCGCGGAGAATACCGATGCGATCGGCGTCGCCGCGCGGCTCGATCTCGGGCGGTTCGTGGCGGATTATAAATTCGATTATACCGACAAGGTCAGCACCCAGCTCGGCCAGCAATTGCTCGGTTTCGATCCGAGCTTCGCCGCCACCGCCGCGGCGATCTATCGCGGATCGAGCGTCGTCATCCCGCCCTCGACCACGCGGCAGGATGCGCTGCCGCTCGATTTCAACACCCCCTCGCATCTGCGCATCCAGGGCCACAGCCTGACGCTGCGCTATGACGTGACCGACGATATCTCGATCAAGAGCATCACCGCCTATCGCAAGCTCGACGAATTCGTCGGCGGCAACGATATCGACGGCGCGGCCTTGGTCGATCCGTTCACCGGCACCGGGCAGCCGTTCACCGTGATCAGCAGCGTCGAGGATCGCCACCAGCATCAATGGAGCGAGGAAGCGCAATTGCTCGGCAAGACCGGGCGGTTCGACTGGATCCTCGGCGGCTTCTGGTTCCGCGAGGTCGGGCGCGACAACAACCCCGTGTTCCTCGGCGATCTGTTCCCGACCAATGGCACGATCGTGCCGAGCCAGGGCCCCGGCACGGGGACGACGACCAGCCTGTTCGGGGTGCCGAGCGACTATCTCGCCGGGTCGAACGTCGCGGTGCGCAACACGTCGATCGCGGGCTATGGCCACCTCGCCTACAAGGCCGAGCATTTCGAGCTGGCCGGCGGGTTCCGCTACACCAAGGACGACCGGCTGGAAACGATCATCGACGGCGGGTTGCGGCCGTTCGCCATCCCCTCGGCAACCTTCACCGCATCGAGCGATCACTGGGATTTCGACGCCACCGCGACATGGATCTTCAACCCCAATATGCGCGCCTACGCACGCTTCGCGACGGGTTATCTTTCCGGCGGCGTGGTCGGCGGCATCCCGTTCAAGCCCGAGACGATGAACAGCTATGAAATCGGCTTCAAGGGCGATCTGATCGGGCGGACGCTGCGCATCAACGCGGCGCTGTTCCACGCCGACCGGCGCAATGTGCAGACGCTGGCGTTCACCGCCGCGGCGGGCACCTATATCATCTCCGCCCCCAAGGCGCGCGAGAATGGCTTCGAGCTGGAGCTGACCGCGCTCCCCACCGCCGGGCTGACCTTCAACGCCTCGTTCGGCTATCTCGACAACAAGCTGTCGCCCGATCCGGTCAATGGCCCGGTCAATTCGCTGGCGCCGCGGTTCACCACCAGCGTCGGCGGGCAATATGATTTCGCGCATTTCTCGAACGGCAGCTACGCCTCGTTCCGCATCGACGGCTTCTTCCGCGACAAGCGGCTGAGCGATCCGTTGCCCAACAGCGCGACCTCGGCGCTCACCACCCTGCCGTCGCGGTTCGACATCAATGCGCGGCTGTCGGTGTTCGACCTGCCGGTTGCCGGAACCAAGGTGAAGGTCAGCGCCTGGGTACAGAATCTCACCGACAACAAGGCGCTGGAATTCGCGCGCAACCTGTCGACCACCGTGATCGGCGTCTATCAGGTGCCACGCACCTTCGGGCTGACCGCCGGCTTCTCATTCTGAAACAAGTGTCCCCGCCTTCGCGGGGACACGTCCGTTGAAATTACTTCCCGCGGAAGTGCGGGATGACTTTCTCGCCGATGTTGCGGATCGTCTCCATGATCGCGGCGTGCGGCACGCCGCCCATCTGGAACAGGAACAGGATCTCGTCGGCGCCCGAGTCGAACAGCCGCTGGACATAGCGGATGCAATCCTCGGCGGTGCCGTAGGCGTCCTGCACTTCCTCGTAGCTGCCGGTATGCTCGCTGCCGATCGCGATCTTTTCCTCGGAGAGATAGGCGACCACCGCCTCCTTCTCCTGCTGGAGGATCGCCGCCTGCTGGTCGCCGGTCAGTTCCTCGTCGACCGTCGGCTTCGGGCCGCCCTGATACCAGTGACCGAGGCTCTCGACGAAGAAGCGCTGGCCACGCAGGCCGATCTTGCGCGCCTTTTCGCGGTCATCGAGCACGATCGACGGGCAGAGCGCGGCGAGATGCTCGGTCGGGCGGAAGCCGACCTGATCCTCGGCCTTACGATTGCGGAAATGCTCGCGATAGACCGCATTCTTCTTGGCGATATCGTCCGGGCCGGCGAAGCCGAGCACCAAAGCGCCGATGCCGCGCGAGCCGGCAGCGACCAGCGTCGCCTCGCGGGTGCACGCCATATAGATCGGCGGATGCGGGTTCTGATACGGCTTGGGGTGGATCGGGCGGCGCGGAATGTTGATGTAGGTGCCTTGGTGTTCGATCTCGTCCTGCACCATGATCTTCGGGATCAGGTACATCGATTCATCGATCATCGGCTGCAGTTCGTTGAGGTCATAGCCGAAGGTGCCGGCCTCCTGCTGCGTCCCGCCCTTGCCCATGCCGAAATGGACGCGGCCGTTCGACAGGATGTCGAGCGTCGCGATGCGCTCGGCGACCTTGACCGGGTGGTTCATCGCCGGCGGCAGGCAGACGACGCCGTGGCCGATGCCGAGCCGGGTGGTCTTGCCGGCGAGGAAAGCGAGGAAGGTCTCGGGCGCCGACATATGGGCATATTGGGTCAGCGCGGTATGCTCGACCGCCCACACGTTATCGAAGCCCATTTCTTCGGCGAGCAGCGACTGCTCGATGATTTCATGGAACGTCCGCGCTTCATTCTCGCGCGAGGTATCCACCATCTGGGCTTCGTAAATGATCGAGAATTTCATCGCTCTCCACCTTCCTGATCTGACTTGCAGCCGGAATAAGTGGAGAGCGATGCGCGCGCTTGGTCCGTTTGGACTAAACCCGCTGCGACGAAATATTACCTCCGTCGACCACCAGCTCGGCCGCGGTGATGTAGCTCGCGTCGTCCGACATCAGGAAACGCACCACGCTGCCGATTTCCTCGGGCTCGCCGATCCGCGCGAGCAGGATGCGCTTCTCGAAAAAGCCGGGAAGGTTATCGACCGCGGGCTTCATCATCGGGGTCAATATCTGCCCCGGCGAGACCGAATTGACCCGCACCCCGTCGCGCGCCAGCCGGTCGGCGAGCGAGCGGACCAGCGAGAGCATCCCGCCCTTCGCCGCGGTGTAGATCGGGTTGATCGCATTCCCGAGGGTCGCGTTGATCGAGGTGATCGCGACGATCGCCGAGCCCTGGTTGGCGGCGAGATCGGGCTGGAGCTTCTGCGCGAGGAACGCGAGCGGGCGAAGGTGGGTGTTGATCCCCGCATCCCAGCTGTCCGCCGTCATCCCGTCGATCGACGCGGTATCGACGACGCCGGCGGCGTGGACGAAGCCACCGATCGACCCCATCGCCGCACGGCTTTCGGCGATCGCCGCGTCAAAGCTGTCGAGATCGCGGATATCGACGCCAAGGCCGATCGCCCTGACCCCGAACTCCTGCGCCAAGGCCGCGGCGGCATCGCGCGCGCGATCGGCGGCAATGTCCCACAACGCAACCGGGCGCCCGACCGCCGCCAGCGCCTGCGCCG
>JAFKLV010000196.1 GCA_017304125.1 Sphingomonadales bacterium | reverse complement strand
CCGCGAAGGCGGGAGCCCAGTCTGGGTCCCCGCCTTCGCGGGGACACAGCGGTGTTAAAACGAAAAGCTCGCCCGCGCGGTCAGCCGGTCGCCGCTGTTGCGCGCATCGGCATAAGGCGATGCGACCACGTCCGCGCGATCGATGCTGGTCCCCGAATAATCGAGCCCCAGCGTCAGCGGCCCGGTGATGTGGCGCACCCCGACCAGCCAGTCGCTATACGTCCCCGCCGGACGCAGCCGCGCCGCGCGCAGCGGATCATCGACCGAGCCGGACGAGCGCCCGATGCTCGCGGTCACCGTGAACGGCGTCGCCGGGATGCCGACATTGGCATGCGCGCCGAGATAGAGATTGTCGCCGCCGATCGCGCTTTGCGACGGGGCGTAGCGCAGGTCGGCGCCGATCTGCGCCGGCCCGAGCTGATAGCTCAGCCCCGCCCCACCCTCGACATAATTCGCCGGCCCGCGCGCGCCGGTGAACAGATGCGCGACCGCGAATGCCTCGCCGCGCACGCCGCCGCCCAGATCAGTGCTATACCCCAGGGTCGCATCGATCACCGCGTCCGCACCGCCGGCGCGCGGGCTGTCGCGCAAGGTGGTGATGCGCGCGCTGATATCGAACCCGGCGGGCAGCCCGACCGTCGCCGACGCCGCGAGCGCGGCCTTGCCCTCGCTCCAGCTCAGGCCGCGACGGCGCTCGTCGGTCTCGGCCTCGACCGAGCCGCTGAACGACTGGGCCGCGGCGGGCAGCGCCGAGACCGTGAGCAGCGCGGCAGTGATGATTTCGGCGTAGCGCATGTGAACTCCCGTTACGCGTGATGAACTGAGCCGCCTCCCTATCGCCAACAATCGGCAAAAGTGCGGCAACGCCACCGGCCCGTCCGATGCGACACTGAATCCGTCGCATCGCGCACATAAGGTTGCGGCGCGGCGCGCGCTCCGGCATAGGCGCGCGCATGAAGCTCCGCATCTATGTGACGCTCAAGCCCGGTGTGCTCGATCCGCAGGGCAAGGCCATCGAACACGCGCTTGCCGGCCTCGGCTTTTCAGGCGTCGAAGGCGCCCGCGTCGGCAAGTTGATCGAGCTGGAGGTCGCCGACTCGACCGACGACTCGGCGATCGACGCGATGTGCCGCCAGCTTCTCGCCAACACCGTGATCGAGAATTATCGCATCGAACGACTGGAGCCGGCGAAATGAAAACCGCGGTCATCGTCTTCCCGGGATCGAATTGCGACCGCGACATCGCGGTGGCGCTGGAAGCGGTGACCGGGCGCAAGCCGGCAATGGTTTGGCATCGCGAGAGCGAGCTGCCCGAGGGCACCGGGCTCGTCGCCTTGCCCGGCGGCTTTTCCTACGGCGATTATCTGCGCTCCGGTGCGATGGCGGCGCGCTCGCCGATCATGCGCGCGGTATCCGACGCGGCCGCCAAGGGCATGCCGGTGCTCGGCATCTGCAACGGCTTTCAGGTGCTGACCGAGGCGGGGCTGCTGCCCGGCGCGCTGATGCGCAACGCGGGGCTCAACTTCGTGTGCCGCAATGTCGCGCTGACGGTGGAGAATGCGCAATCGGCGTTCACCAGCCGCTATGCCGCGGGCGAGCGCATCCTGATCCCGGTGGCGCACCATGACGGCAATTATTTCGCCGATAATGCGACGCTCGACCGGATCGAAGGCGAAGGCCGCGTGGCGTTCCGCTATGCCGAGAATGTCAACGGCAGCGCGCGGTCGATCGCGGGCGTGCTCAACGATGCCGGTAACGTGCTCGGCATGATGCCGCACCCGGAACGCCGCATCGAAGCCGCGCACGGCGGCGATGAAGGCCGGCGACTGTTCGAAGGCCTGCTGGAACTGGTGGCGTAACAGCCACTTCCTAAAGCCCCTGCCCTAACCTTCTTCTCCCCTCCCTTGAACAAGGGAGGGGTCGGGGGTGGGTTGGTGTGGGGGATACCGCAGCAACCGCCTCATACCCACCCACCCCCAGCCCCTCCCTTCACCAGGGAGGGGAGCTAAGGAAGCGTGGGCTGCTACCGATGATTACCGCGCCGGCCCGAGATCGCCGTGCCCGACGGTGCCGCTCGCCATCGTCAGCATCGCATCGAGGCTCTTCTTCGCCTGCAGGCGCAGCGTCTCGTCCATCTCGATGCGCGGCTCGAGGTCGCGCAGCGCGACATAGAGCTTCTCCATCGTGTTGAGCGCCATATACGGGCAGATATTGCAGTTGCAGTTGCCGTCCGCCCCCGGCGCACCGATGAAGGTCTTGCCCGGCAGCGTCTTTTCCATCTGGTGGATGATATGCGGCTCGGTCGCGACGATCAGCGTATCGCCCTCGAACGCGCGGGCATAATCGAGGATGCCGCTGGTCGAGCCGACATAATCGGCATGATCGAGGATCACCGGCGGGCATTCCGGGTGCGCGGCAATCGGCGCGGCGGGATGCTCGGCCTTGAGCTTCAGCAGCTCGGTTTCGCTGAACGCCTCGTGGACGATGCACACGCCGGGCCACAGGATCAGGTCACGCCCGGTCTTGCGCGCCAGATAGCCGCCGAGGTTGCGATCGGGGCCGAAGATGATCTTCTGATCCTTGGGGATTTGCGCGAGAATCTTCTCCGCCGAGGAGGAGGTGACGATCACGTCGGACAGCGCCTTCACCGCCGCCGAGCAATTGATATAGGTCAGCGCGATCGCATCGGGATGCTGCGCGCGGAATGCCGCGAACTGCTCAGGCGGGCACGAATCCTCGAGGCTGCACCCGGCATCCATATCGGGGAGCACGACGATCTTCTCGGGCGAGAGGATCTTCGCGGTCTCCGCCATGAAGCGCACCCCGCAAAAGGCGATCACATCGGCGTCGGTCGCCTGCGCCTTGCGGCTGAGATCGAGGCTGTCGCCGACGAAATCGGCGAGATCCTGAATTTCGGGCTTTTGATAATAATGCGCGAGGATGACGGCGTTGCGCTCTTTGCGAAGACGGTCGATCTCGGCGCGCAGATCAAGGCCGCGCAAATTGGTGGGCTGCTCCATGCACGGTCAGATGGACCGCCGGGGGCTTGCGATCAAGGGCGCGCGCGCCTCATTTCACTTCGCGTTGCCGAGCACTTCCTGCAGGCTGCGGCTCACGTCCCAGCGTTCGTCATTGCGCACCGGGTCGTCGGCGAACCGGACCCTGACGGTCGCATCGATCCCGGCGGCCTTGAGCGGCATCGCAAAGCTGCGCTCGACCGCGCGACGCGTGGCGTCCTTGGCCAATATCATCATCGGCGCGGCGCGTGCCCGCCGCACCAGTTCGTCCTGCCCCGCGCTGCGGTTGGCGGCGTCGAGCGTTTCGCGCGCGTCGGTCAAGGTCATCAACACGCCGCCCGAGCCGTAGCTGCGGATCGCGTCGAGATCGATCGCCGGCTGGGTCACTTCGATCGCTGGCAATCGCACCGAAAGCGTCTTCGTCGCCGCGTCCCACGCCACGTCTTGCGCGGAGAGCCGCCCGAGATCGACCTCGTAGCGCACCATGCCCGGCATGATCGTCGTGCGTTCGGCGCTCAGCCCGAATTGCGATTGTTTCGAGGTGACCACCGCAACGAAGCGCGCGGCGAATGCCGACAAGCGGTTCTGCTCGCGCAATCCCGACAGGCTGGCATTGGCGATCGTCGTCGGATCGGGGGTGAGCCGCGCGGTGACATAGCGCTGCGCCAGCCACCAGCCGCCCCCCGCCAGCACTGCGAGGATCGCCAGCGCGCCGAGGAAATCGACGATGAACGGTCTTACGCGGCGCGCCGCCATGCCGCGCCTTCCGCTATCGCCAGCCCGCGCCGTTCGAGATCGACGAGATGCGCCAGCACCGATTGCCCCGCCGCCCCTGCGAGCCGCGGATCGAGCCCGGCATACATTTTCCCGACCATCGCCGGGATCGTCGCGACGCCCTCGCCGAGCAGCCGCAGGATCTGCCCCTCGCGCTGCTTGCGGTGGCCGAGCATCCCGCGCACCAGCCGCTGCGGATTTTCCACCGCCTCGCCATGGCCGGGATAATAAACCCGATCGTCGCGCCCCATCAGCTTTTCGAGGCTGTTCATATAAGCGGTCATATCGCCGTCGGGCGGCGAGACCACACTGGTCGACCAGCCCATCACATGATCGCCGGAAAACAGCGCCTTGCTCTCGAGCAGCGCGAAACACAGGTGGTTGGAGGTATGGCCGGGGGTGGCCAGCGCCTCCAATGTCCAGCCCGCGCCCGATACGCGCTCGCCGTCGGCCAGCACGCGATCGGGGGCGTAATCGGGGTCGAATGCCGCATCGGCGCGCGGCCCGTCATCGCTGAGGCGGAAGGCGGCGGCGCCGACGATCGGCGCGCCGGTCTCCGCCTTCAGCCGGATCGCGGCGGGCGAATGATCGCGGTGGTGGTGGGTGATGACGATCGCGCTCACCGGGCGCCCGGCGATCGCGGCAAGCAAGGCGGCGTGATGCGCCTCGTCCGCCGGGCCGGGATCGATCACCGCGAGGTCGATCGTGCCGACGATATGCGTCTGCGTGCCGGTGTAGGTATAGGCTGACGGATTGGGCGCAAGAACCCGCGTAACGAGCGGTTCGAGCGCGATCGCGATGCCGGTCGGTGGCTCGTCCATAGCCTGCGAGATGGCGGCTGCGTGCCGCGATGGCAAGCGAAAGCGGTGTAAAATGCGAGACGGGCGCGCTCGCCCGGCCCCTCTTCTTCTCCCCTCCCTTGTTCAAGGGAGGGGAGAAT
>JAFKLV010000195.1 GCA_017304125.1 Sphingomonadales bacterium | reverse complement strand
CTCGGCGCTCGCGCTGATGCCCGGCGCGTTGCGCGCGCAGACCGCTGGCGCCGGCGATGCGAAGCTCAATGCCACTTTCGACCGGATCATGGCCGAAATCCTCCCCGAAATGCCGTCGCTCGCGACGGTGCTCGGGTTGGACAAGGGCGCGAATGCGCCGCTCAAGCATCGGCTCGAGGACAATTCCGCCGCCGGCCGCGCCAAGGGGCAGCGCATGCTGAAGCGCGCGATCGCCGATATCGAGGCGATCCCGGTCGCCAGCCTGTCGCCCGCCTCGAAGCTCGATCGCGAGGTCGTGCTCTATTCGCTCAATTCGCAAGCCTTGCCGACCGATCGCTTCGGGCTCGATTCGGTGCAGCGCCCCTATCTGATCACCCAGCAGGCCGGGGTCTATTTCGAGACGCCAGACTTCCTCAATTCCTCGCACACGATCGTCAATGCGGAGGATTGCGCGGCCTATCTCGATCGCCTCGCGGCGATGGCCACCTCGCTCGACAATGAGACCGCCGAGCAGAAGGAGCAGGCCGCGCGCGGCTATGTCGCACCGGGCTGGTCGCTCGATCTCGCGCTGGCGCAAATGGCCAAGCTGCGCGCGCCGAGCGCGGCCGAAAATGGCCTCACCCGGTCGCTCGCGGGCCGCGCGGCCAAGGCCAATATCGCCGGCGACTGGCAGGCCAAGGCATCCGCGATCGTCGAGAAGCAGGTCTATCCGGCGCTCGACCGGCAGATCGCATTGGTCAAGCAATTGCGCGCGCACGGCCGCACCGATGACGGTTTGTGGGCAGTGCCGAAGGGCGACGAGATTTACGCCGCCGCGCTGGCCGAGGCGACGACGACCAATTTCACCCCCGACGAAGTGCATCGCATGGGGCTGGAACAGGTCGCCTCGATCACCGCCGAGCTCGACACGATCCTCAAGGGGCAAGGGCTGACGCAGGGCAGCGTCGCCGAGCGGCTCAATGCGCTCAACGTCCGCGCCGATCAGCTCTATCCCGATACCGATGCGGGTCGCGAACAATTGATCCGCGATCTCAACGCGGGCGTCGCGGCGATGACCGCCAAGCTCGACCGGCTGGTCAATCACTGGCCCAACGCTCCGCTCGAAATCCGCCGCGTGCCGGTGGAGATCCAGGACGGCGCGTCGAACGGCTATTATTATCTCGCCGCGCTCGATGGCTCGCGCCCGGCGATCTACTGGATCAACCTCAAGAGCGTCGGCGACTGGCCGAAATATTCGCTGCCCGCGCTGACTTATCACGAGGGCGTGCCGGGGCATCACCTGCAGCTGACGATCGCGCAGCAGGCCAAGACGCCGCTGCTCCGCAAGCTTTCCTTCTTCGGCGCTTATTCCGAAGGCTGGGCGCTTTATGCCGAGGGGCTGGCGGACGAAGTGGGGGGCTATGCCTCGCCGCTGGAGCGCGCCGGGTTCCTGCAGAGCTATCTGTTCCGCGCGGCGCGGCTGGTGATCGACACCGGCATCCACTCGAAGCGCTGGAGCCGCGAGAAGGCGACCGATTATATGGTGCAGACGGTCGGCTTCGCCCGCCCGCGTTCGCAGCGCGAGGTCGAGCGTTATTGCACGCAGGCGGGTCAGGCGTGCAGCTACAAGGTCGGCCACGCCGCCTGGGTGCGCGCGCGGGACAAGGCCAAGGCGATCCTGGGGGCGAAATTCGACGAGAAGAATTTCCACGACATTCTGGGCGCCGGCGCAATGCCGCTGACGATCCTGGAGCGGATGGCGGAGGAACGCGCCCGCGCGATGGCGTGATTACCAAAAGGGGGCGTCGGCAGCGTCGGCGCCCCGATTTCGCCTACACTGTCACCCCGACCTTGAGCCGGGGTGACGGCGCGAATGAAACGCCGTTGCGGCATCTTTCAACATTTGCGTGATTTTCGCCCGGCCAGCCGATAAGTGCGGGCGCATCATGCATCGTCTCCAGCTTTCGATCGTCGTGCCGTGTTACAATGAGGCGGAAACGCTGCCGCTGCTGCACCAGCGGGTGTCGGCCACGGCGCGCGCGGTGGTGGGCGACGATCATGAGATCGTGCTGATCAACGATGGCTCGCGCGACGATAGCTGGCGGATCATGCAGCAATTGTCGGCGGCCGACCCGCGCGTGGTGGCGATCAACTTGTCGCGCAACCACGGCCACCAGCTCGCGCTGACCGCCGGGCTCGATCTGTGCTGCGGCGAGCAGATCCTGATCCTCGATGCCGATCTGCAGGATCCGCCCGAATTGCTCGGCGAGATGCGCGAGGTGATGGCGCGCGAGGAAGCCGATGTGGTCTATGCCGTGCGCCGCAAGCGCGAGGGCGAGACATTGTTCAAAAAGGCCACCGCCTCGGCCTTCTACCGCGTGCTCGATCGCGTCACCGATACGCCGATCCCGCTCGATACCGGCGATTTCCGGCTGATGACGCGCCGCGCGCTCGATGCCTTTCTGTCGCTGCCGGAGCAGGCGCGGTTCATCCGCGGGATGGTGGCCTGGGTCGGGTTCCGCCAGGTGCCATTCCCCTATGACCGCGCCGAGCGTCACGCCGGCGAGACCAATTATCCGCTGTCGAAAATGCTGCGGCTCGCGTTCGACGCGGTGACCGGCTTTTCGACCGCGCCGTTGCGCTTCGCCAGCCACGCCTCGGTTGCGCTGGCGGGGGCCTCGCTGCTGCTGCTCTTCTATATCGCCTGGGGCTATTTCCGCGGCAGCCCGGTGCAGGGCTGGACCTCGACCATGCTCGTCGTGACGGTGCTCAGCGCGGTGCAGATGTTTGTGCTGGGGATGATCGGCGAATATCTCGGACGGCTCTATATCGAATCGAAGCGGCGGCCGCTCTATCTGGTCGCCGATATCGCCGGGCCGGTGCGCGCGCGCGCCTCGCTCGGCTATCAGGCGGTGCGCACCCGCGTCCCCGCCGGCGAGGCGCCGGAGGATGAGGACGCACCCGTCGCCGCGCGGCGCTGACCCGCTTTCGAATCTTTCATTCGGCTGACAGCATGGTTCAGCCCGCATTCGCTGCGACTCGGCGATAGACGGCACTATCATCAGGGCCGGCTCGTGCGCCGGCGATGGAGTGACCGGGAATGACGAAGAAGATGTTGGTCGCGCTGGCCGCCGCAGCCTCGCTGCTGCCGCTGGCCGCGTCGGCACAGGAGGGCTGGCAGCGTGGTGACCGCGGCGATCACGGCGATCGCGGCGCGCAGCGGCAGGCCCCTCAGCAGCAGCAACAGGCCCCACGCCCGCAACCGCAGGCCCAGCCGCAGGGCAACCGCCCACAGTGGCAGCCGCGTGGCGATCAGGCACAGCGCCCGCAGTGGCAGCCGCGTGGCGATCAGGCGCAGCGTCCGCAGTGGCAACCGCGCGGTGATCAGGCGCAGCCGGGCCGGTGGGACGGTCAGCGCCAGCCGGGTCAGGCAGGACAGCCGGGTGGCTGGCAACGCCCCGACAACCGCGCCGATGGCCAGCGGCAGGGCTGGCGTCAGCCGGGCCAGCCGATCCCGGGCCAGCCCAATGCGGGTCAGCCGGGTGCGAACCCGTCGGCCGGCAATTGGGCCGGGCGCAACAACCAATGGCGTCAGCCGGGGCAGCCGGGTGGCTGGCAGCAGGCTCGTCCGCCGTCGGGCGACGATCGCGCGCGCTGGGACAATCGCGGGCGCGACAATCGCGACGCGCGCTCGGGCTGGAACAATCGCCGCGACTTCGTGCGCGATCGCTACGGCCATGACGATCGCCGCGCGTGGAATCGCGACTGGCGGCGCGACACGCGCTATAACTGGAGCAATTATCGCTACCAGAACCGATCGGTGTTCCACCTGCCGCGCTATTATGCGCCCTACGGCTGGGACTATGGCTATCGCCGCTTCTCGATCGGGGTGATGCTGTCGGCGCCGCTGTTCGTCGAGGATTATTGGATCGACGATCCGTGGACCTATCGCCTGCCGGAAGTCTACGGTCCGTATCGCTGGGTGCGTTATTACAATGACGCCTTGCTGGTCGATGTCGACAGCGGCGAAGTGATCGACGTGATCCACGATATCTTCTGGTAAATGACCGCGGGTGGGCGTCGTTTCGTGCGGCGCCCGCTTGCGTTCGCGCTTCGGGCGAGCGAATTGGCGGCGTCATGACGAGCAGAATCGGACCTCCCGGACATCCCTCGCCGGTGCGGCGCTTTATCGGCGAACAGGTGCAGGCGCGGCTTGAGGCCGATCCGCGGATGGAGCGGCTGCCGACCGATCTCGCAATGGCCTATCGCTGCCGCAATTATCTCGATGCGGCGCAATGCAAGCAGCTGATGGCGATGATCGATGCCGACCGCCGGCCCTCCACCTTGCTCTCCGATCGCGGCGATACCGCGTTCCGCACGAGCGAGAGCTGCGACATGGACCGCTGGGCGCCGGCGGTGCGCGCGATCGATGAGGGGATTGCCGGGCTGCTCGGCATCGCGCCGGAAAATGCCGAGACGATGCAGGGGCAGCGTTATGCGGTCGGCCAGCATTTCCGCCCGCATCACGATTATTTCCACGAGAATGAAAGCTATTGGCCGGGGATGAAGGCCAGCGGCGGGCAGCGCACCTGGACCGCGATGATCTATCTCAACGATGTCGAGGAGGGCGGGGCGACCTGGTTCCCGCAGGCCGGCCTGCGCGTCGCGCCGCAGCGCGGATTGCTGCTGGCGTGGAACAATATGGGCGCGGACGGCAGCCCCAATCCGGCGACGCTGCATGAGGGATCGGCGGTGACCGAGGGGGT
>JAFKLV010000194.1 GCA_017304125.1 Sphingomonadales bacterium | reverse complement strand
GCCATTGCCCGCGCCGCTCGTAGAAGCGCCCGATCTCCATTTCCTTGCCGGCGAGGTGATCGCGCACCAGATCGACCTTCAGCCGCGCGTCGGAGGCGTAGCGCGAATTGGGATAGCGGCGGATCAGCTCGCCCAGCGCGTCCTGCGCCTGCGCGCTGATCTTCTGATCGCGTGTCACGTCGCTGATCTGCTCGTAATAGCAAAGCGCAATCAGATAATAAGCGTAAGGCGCATCCTTGTTGCCGGGGTGCACCGAGATGAAGCGCTGCGCGGACTGGATCGCATCGGTATAGCTGCGCGCGAGATAGTGGCTGAACGCCCCCATCAGCTGCGCCCGGCGCGCCCAGATCGAATAGGGGTGCTGGCGCTCAACCTCGTCGAACAGCGCGGCGGCTTCCTTGTAGCGATGCTGTCGCGCGCGACATAGGGCAAATCGCCCTTGGCACGGTTGCGCGCGCAACCGGCGATCGGAAGGGCGAGCGCGGCGACCAGCACCAGGCTAAGCGAACGAGGGAAAGAAGTACGCATTCACCGAGCCTTTAGCCTAAGGGGATGCCCGCGAACAACGGTGAAACGCAATCGCCGCGACGCGCGTTTGCACCTTGTCGAACGGGCTATTCGGGAACGATCATGACTGCGACCTTGCTGGCGACGAAACGGGTGGAAAAACCATGGGGCCGCAAGCGGCTTTATCCCGGTTTTCCAGATCCCGCGCCAGGGGGCGAGCCGATTGGCGAAGTGTGGTTCCAGTCGCCGCATCCCGAGGCGCCGGAGCTGCTGATCAAATATCTGTTCACCAGCGAAAAATTGTCGGTGCAGGATCATCCTTCGGACGCCGAGGCGCATGCCCGCGGGCTGCCGCGCGGCAAGGACGAATGCTGGGTGGTGCTCGATGCCGAGCCGACGTCGACGATCGCGATCGGGCCGAAAGCGGCGCTGACCGCCGACGAATTGCGCGCCAGCGCGCTCGACGGATCGATCGAAGGCAAGCTTGACTGGAAGCAGGTGAAGGCGGGCGATTTCTATTATTCGCATGCCGGGGTGATTCACGCGATCGGCGCCGGGCTGACCGTGATCGAGGTGCAGCAGAATGCCGACGTCACCTATCGCCTCTATGATTATGGCCGGCCGCGCGAATTGCATCTCGATGACGGGGTGGCGGTGGCCGATCTCCAGCCCTGGTCGCCGCCGCCGATGCCCGGCGAGGTCGCGCCGGGGCGGACGATCCTGGTCGAAGGCCCGAAATTCGTGCTCGAACGCTGGACCGGTGGCGCGCGGACGATCGCGCTGCCGGATGGCGTGTCTGGCTGGCTGGTGCCGATCGCGGGCGCCGGGGAGGTTGGCGGAGTCGCCTGGCACGCCGGCGAATGCGTGATGATCGCCGGCCAAGAGGAGCTTCATGCCGATGCGGGGAGCGATCTGCTGTTCGCCTATCCGGGCACGCGGCGCGTTGCCATAACATCGATCGACCCGGTGTGAATCCCCCTGCCAAGCCGTGTCATCGCTGACATGCCCCAGGATGGAACAGGGGGCAAATTCTTGTAAAAATGGTCGACTGAAACGCGGTTAATTTCCTGTTAAACCGAGTCTCCAGCCCACGAGAAACCAGTGGGGCGAGGTCGCCAGCGATTCGCGTTTTGGGAGACGAAACATGTATATCAAAGGCGCGGGGGCGGCGGCCCTTGCTATGGCGGCGTTTGCGGCAATTCCGGCGGGTGCAGCGATCACGATCCAAACCGGGTCGTTCGGGGCCGGCACCGGGGTTCATTCCACTGGCGCGCAGAGTGCCGATACGGTCAACGGCGTGGTCAATCAGGACGGGTCGGCGGTGACCTTCTCGTCGACCTCTACCCTTTCCATTCCCGGAGCAGGGGAAGCGACGATTACGGGTACGATGTCGACCCTCGATGTTCTGTTCGCGAAGGGGTGGAACAACATCACCTTTGCCTTCCAGAACCTCAAAGGCACCAAGACGAGCGACTTCACGCTGTCGGTGACGGACAGTCTGGGCACGAAATTGTTCAACGGGTCTGACTGCACGATCTGCCAGATCACCGGCGCTGGCGAGAATAAGTTCATCGTGAGCGGGACTGGGATTACCACGCTCGACTTCACATTTGATCCGGCGATCGGGACGGCGAAGCAGTTCCGGGTCGAGGGCATCACGAACGGCGGCATCCCTGAACCGGCAACCTGGGCATTGATGATTCTCGGCTTCGGCGCGATCGGCGGTTCGCTGCGCGTCCGTAACCGCAAGCTCCGTTACGCGAGCTAAACTCGGCGATCTTCGTCGATACATATGGGCGTCGGTCGGTTGCGGCCGGCGCCCCTTTTTGATGCGATGCGGGGGAGCGACCTTATCGCTCCGACGCCTTTTCGAGCATGTCGAGCCCCGCGCGATCCTCGTGCGAGACGAATTCGCACGCCACCATCGTCTTGCCCTTCAGCCCCGGCCCCTGCCGCGCGACGATCGAGACGAGGCCCATGTCCTTCATCGGCTGTTCCGCATCGGGCAATTGCCGCGTGAAACCGGTGGTCGAGGCGCCGAACAAATGGCTCTTTTCCGGTGTGAGATGATAGAGTTCGGCGAATTTGGCCGCGACCTCGCCGTCGATCAGCACCCCGAAGGTCGAGCTGGCGAACAGGATGTCCTGCGTGGTGAAGCCATCGCGCGAGATCGCGGTCGGGAGGTGATAGACCGCCGCGCCGAACCGCGACATGTCCGGCTTGGCCAGTTTTTCCGCGGCATTGTAGAGCTTGGTCGCGCCGTCGAACGAATAGGGCGGCTGGCACAGCGCGGCGGCGAAGAAATCGGGCAGCGGCTGGGCGGCATCCTCGGCGGCGGCGGGGCCGGCGACGAACAGGGCGAGGGCGGCGAGCGCGGAGCAGCGGATCAGCATTGCCGCCGTCTGCGCTGTTAAAGGTTCAGGATCAAGTGGTTGGCGGCTGCTTCCGCCGTCACCCCGGCGTTGAGCAGGGGTGACGGTGAGGCGAGGGCGCTTAGGCGGCGCCCATCAGTTGCGGGAAGAAGCCTTCATGCGCGGTCCGCAGCGCGTCGAGCGTCACCACATCGTCGCGATCGGGGCGTTCGAAGATCAGGCGCTTGCCGCCGGTGCGACCGAGCGGCTCGGCTTCCACCCCGGCTTCGAGCGCGTTGTGAAGGAAATCGGCCAGCGCATGATCGTGCACCGTCACGATATAGACCCCCTGATCCTCCGCGAAGAAGGAGGCGGCGCAGCCGAACGGCTGCTTGCGGTCGACAATCGCGCCAATATCCCCGGCGAGCGCCATTTCCGCGAGCGTCACCGCGATGCCGCCGTCGGACACGTCATGCACCGCCGACAATTGCCCGGCGAGGATCGCGCTGCGGATCAGATCGCCGGTGGCCTTTTCGCTGGCGAGATCGACGCGCGGCGGCGGCCCTTCCTCGCGCCCGTGGCATTCGCGCAGCCACAGGCTCTGCCCGAGGTGGCCGCGGCGCGTGCCGACCGCGAGGATCACGTCGCCCGAGCCCTTGAAGGCGATCGTCGCGGATTGGCTCCAGTCCTTGAGCAGCCCGACGCCGCCGATCGCCGGGGTCGGCAGGATCGCCGAACCGCCGCCGGTTGCCTTCGATTCATTGTAAAGGCTGACATTGCCCGAGACGATCGGGAAATCGAGCGCGCGGCACGCCTCGCCCATGCCCTCGAGGCACCCGACGATCTGCCCCATGATCTCGGGGCGCTGCGGGTTGGCGAAATTGAGGCAATTGGTCACCGCGAGCGGGGTCGCGCCGACCGCCGAAAGGTTGCGCCATGCCTCGGCGATCGCCTGTTTGCCGCCCTCGACCGGGTCGGCGAAGCAATAGCGCGGGGTGCAATCGGTCGAGATCGCCAACCCCTTGTCGGTGCCGTGGACGCGCACCACCGCAGCGTCGCCGCCGGGGCGCTGCGACGTATCGGCGCCGACCATGTGGTCATATTGCTCCCAGATCCAGCGCCGGCTGGCGATATCGGGCGAGCCGATCAGCGTCATCAGGTCCGCGGCGATATCGTGGCTCTCGGGCACCTCGACCAGCGCCTTGGCCGGCGGCGTGGGAACGTGCGGGCGATCGTAGAGCGGGGCTTCGTCGGCGAGCGGGCCGAGCGGGATGTCGCAGACGGTTTCGCCCTTCCACTTCAGCACCATGCGGCCGGTGTCGGTGACATGGCCGATCACCGCGAAGTCGAGTTCCCACTTGCGGAAGATCGCCTCGGCCTCGGCCTCGCGGCCGGGCTTGAGCACCATCAGCATGCGCTCCTGCGATTCGGAGAGCATCATCTCATAGGGGGTCATGCCGGTTTCGCGCTGCGGCACATCGTCCATCACCAGCTCGATGCCGACCCCGCCCTTGGACGCCATTTCGACGCTCGACGAGGTGAGCCCGGCCGCGCCCATATCCTGGATCGCGACGATCGCGTCGGACGACATCAGCTCGAGGCACGCCTCGATCAGCAATTTTTCGGTGAAGGGATCGCCGACCTGCACGGTGGGGCGCTTCTCCTCCGAATCCTCGGAGAAATCGGCCGAGGCCATGGTCGCGCCGTGGATGCCGTCGCGCCCGGTCTTGGAGCCGACATAGACGATCGGATTGCCGACGCCCGAGGCGGCGGAATAGAAGATCTTGTTGGTATCGGCGACGCCGACGGTCATCGCGTTGACGAGGATATTGCCGTCATAGGCCGGGTGGAAATTGACCTCGCCGCCCACCGTCGGCACCCCGACGCAATTGCCATAGCCGCCGATGCCGTGGACCACGCCCGAAATCAGGTGGCGCATCTTGGGGTGATCGGGGCGGCCGAAGCGCAACGCGTTCATGTTCGCCACCGGGCGCGCGCCCATCGTGAACACATCGCGCAGGATGCCACCGACCCCGGTCGCCGCGCCCTGATAGGGCTCGATATAGCTCGGGTGGTTATGGCTCTCCATCTTGAAGATGGCCGCCTGGCCGTCGCCGATATCGATCACGCCGGCGTTCTCGCCGGGGCCGCAGATCACCCACGGCGCCTCGGTCGGGAGCTTCTTGAGGTGGATGCGGCTCGATTTGTAGCTGCAATGCTCGGACCACATCACCGAGAAGATGCCGAGCTCGACCATATTGGGCTCGCGGCCAAGCGCGTGGAGCACGCGCTCATATTCTTCCGGCGACAGGCCGTG
>JAFKLV010000193.1 GCA_017304125.1 Sphingomonadales bacterium | reverse complement strand
CGAGGGGTTGTTCGGCCGCCCGACCGTGATCAACAATGTGCTGAGCCTCGCCGCGGTGCCGTTCATCCTCGCCGCGGGCGCGGCGGCCTATCAGGCGGTCGGCTTCGGCCGGTCGCGCGGCACGATGCCGATCCAGCTTGCCGGCAATGTGCGCAACGGCGGGCTGTTCGAGGCCGGCTTCGGCATCACGCTCGGCGAGTTGGTGAACGAGATCGGCGGCGGCACCGAGACGGGGCGGCCGGTCAAGGCGGTGCAGGTCGGCGGCCCGCTCGGCGCCTATTTCCCACCCGCGATGTTCGATCTGCCGTTCGATTACGAGGCGTTCGCGGCGGCCGGCGGGCTGATCGGCCATGCCGGGATCACCGTGTTCGACGATACCGTCGATATGGCGCATATGGCGCGCTTCGCGATGGAATTTTGCGCGCACGAAAGCTGCGGCAAATGCACCCCGTGCCGGATCGGCGCGGTGCGCGGGGTCGAGACGATCGACCGCATCGTCGCCGGCGGCCGCCAAGCGAGCGGGCTGGAGGCGATGCCGCAGATGCGCAACGCCGCCCCGCGCACCCGCAGCCGCGCCGAGGAAATCACGCTGCTGCGCGATCTTTGTGATACGATGAAATTCGGATCGCTTTGTGCGCTCGGCGGGTTCACCCCTTATCCGGTGCTGAGCGCGCTGGATCATTTCCCGCAGGATTTCGATCAGCCTGCAACGGCAGCGGCGGCGGAGTAAGCAGCATGGCATGGATCAGCGAAAGCGACCTCGGCACCAAGCCGGCGCCGGATAGCGCCGCCAGCGTCTCGCTGCGCATCGACGGCGACACGGTGACCGTCCCCGCAGGCACCTCGATCATGCGCGCGGCCGCGCTGCGCGGCACGAACATCCCCAAATTATGCGCGACCGACCGGCTGGAAGCGTTCGGCTCGTGCCGCTTGTGCCTGGTCGAGATCGAGGGCCGCGCGGGCTATCCCGCCTCCTGCACCACCCCCGTCACCGAGGGGATGGTGGTGCGTACCGAAAGCGCGAAGCTCGCCAAGCTGCGCCGCGGGGTGATGGAGCTGTATATCTCCGATCACCCGCTCGATTGCCTGACCTGCTCGGCCAATGGCGATTGCGAATTGCAGGATCAGGCCGGCGCGGTCGGCCTGCGCGACGTGCGCTACGGCTATGACGGCGCCAACCACCTTCAGGCGGCGAAGGACGAGAGCAACCCCTATTTCGATTTCGACCCCGCCAAATGCATCGTCTGCTCGCGCTGCGTCCGCGCCTGCGACGAGGTACAGGGCACGTTCGCGCTGACGATCGACGGCAGCGGGTTCAATTCGAAGGTCGTGGCGAGCGCCGACGAGGGCTTCCTGCCGTCCGAATGCGTCTCGTGCGGCGCCTGTGTGCAGGCCTGCCCGACCTCGGCGCTGATCGAAAAGACCGTCACCGAAATCGGCACCCCCGATCGCGCGATCGTCACCACCTGCGCTTATTGCGGGGTCGGCTGCACCTTCCGCGCCGAGATGCGCGGCGAGCAATTGGTGCGGATGGTGCCGTGGAAGGAAGGCAAGGCCAATCGCGGGCATAGCTGCGTTAAGGGCCGCTTCGCCTGGGGCTATGCCAACCACCGCGACCGCATCCTCAATCCGATGATCCGCGAGAGCGTCGATCAGCCGTGGCGCGAAGTCTCATGGGACGAGGCGATCGCCTATACCGCCAGCGAATTCCGCCGCATCCAGGCCAGATATGGCACGCGCAGCGTCGGCGGGATCACCTCGTCACGCTGCACCAACGAGGAAACCTTCCTCGTCCAGAAACTGATCCGACAGGGCTTCGGCAACAACAATGTCGATACCTGCGCGCGCGTCTGCCACTCGCCAACCGGCTACGGGCTGAGCACCACCTTCGGCACCTCGGCGGGGACGCAGGATTTCGACAGCGTCGAGCAGTCCGACGTGATCATGGTGATCGGCGCCAACCCGACCGACGGCCACCCGGTGTTCGGCAGCCGGATGAAACAGCGGCTGCGGCAGGGCGCGCGGCTGATCGTGGTCGATCCGCGCCGCACCGATCTGGTCCACAGCCCGCATGTCGACGCCGCCTATCATCTGCCGCTCCGCCCCGGCACCAATGTCGCGGTGCTGACCGCGCTGGCGCATGTCGTGGTCAGCGAGGGGCTGGCCGACGAGGCGTTCATCCGCGAACGCTGCGACTGGGACGAATATAGCGACTGGGCCGCCTTCGTCTCCCAGCCCGAGCGCTCGCCCGAGGCGACCGAGGCGCTGACCGGGGTGCCGGCCGCTGACCTGCGCGCCGCCGCGCGGCTGTTCGCCACCGGGGGCAATGGCGCGATCTATTACGGGCTCGGCGTCACCGAGCACAGCCAGGGTTCCTCGACGGTGATGGCGATCGCCAATCTGGCGATGGCGACCGGCAATATCGGCCGCGAGGGCGTCGGCGTGAACCCGTTGCGCGGGCAGAATAATGTCCAGGGTTCGTGCGACATGGGGAGCTTCCCGCACGAATATTCGGGCTATCGCCACGTCTCCGATCCGGCGACGCGCACCCTGTTCGAGCAGGCATGGGGCGTCGCGCTCGATCCCGAGCCGGGGCTGCGCATCCCCAACATGCTCGACGCGGCGACCGACGGCACGTTCAAGGCGCTGTTCATTCAGGGCGAGGATATCCTGCAATCCGATCCCAATACGCATCATGTCGCGGCCGGGCTGGCGGCGATGGAATGCGTCGTGGTGCAGGATCTGTTCCTCAACGAAACCGCCAATTACGCGCATATCTTCCTGCCCGGTTCGACCTTCCTCGAAAAGGACGGCACCTTCACCAATGCCGAGCGCCGCATCCAGCTCGTCCGCAAGGTGATGGACCCGCTCAACGGCTATGCCGATTGGGAGATCGTCCAGCTCGTCGCACAGGCGATGGGGCTCGCGTGGCATTATACCCACCCGTCGCAGATCATGGACGAGATCGCCGCGCTGACCCCCACCTTCGCGCGGGTCAGCTATCAGGCGCTCGAGGAGCATGGCTCGCTGCAATGGCCGGCGACCGATGCCGCGCCGCTCGGCACCCCGACGATGCATGTCGACGGCTTCGTGCGCGGCAAGGGGCGGTTCGTCGTCGCCGATTATATCCCGACCGACGAACGCACCGGCCCGCGCTTCCCGCTGCTGCTGACCACCGGGCGCATCCTCAGCCAATATAATGTCGGCGCGCAGACGCGGCGCACCGGCAATGTCGCGTGGCACCCCGAGGACCGGCTGGAGATCCACCCGCACGATGCCGAGAACCGGGGCTTGCGCGACGGCGACTGGGTGAGCCTCAGAAGCCGCGCCGGGGAGACGACGTTGCGCGCGCTGATCACCGATCGCGTCGCGCCGGGGGTGGTCTACACCACGTTCCACCACCCCGACACGCAGGCCAATGTGATCACCACCGATTATTCGGATTGGGCGACCAATTGCCCCGAATACAAGGTCACCGCGGTGGAGGTCGCGCCCTCCAACGGCCCGAGCGAGTGGCAGCGCGCCTATGCCGATCAGGCGGCGCGCGCGCGGCGCATCGAAAGCGAGGCGGCGGAATGAGCGACACGATGATGTCGACCACCGATCGGCTGGTCTATATGGCCAACCAGATCGCGCGCAATTTCGCCGCCGGCGGCGAGGCAAGCGCGATCGAGGCGACGCACCGCCATATCCGCCGCTATTGGGACCCGCTGATGCGGCAGCGCGTCATCGCCAGCCTTGCCGCCGATCCGGCGCAGTTCAGCGATATCGCACGCGGCGCGGTGGAGGGGTTGCGCGACGAGGATTGACCGCGATCATGCCGCGTTGCAGCATCACCTAATGGCTGGGCTTCCTCCGATCACCAACAACCCGGACGTGCGCTTTCTTGGGCGCGTCCTCGGCGATGTCATCCGCGCGCTCGGCGGCGAGCGATTGTTTACCGCGACCGAGACGATTCGCTCCGCCTCGGTCGAGCGGCATCGCGCGGGAGGACCGCCGGTCGATCACCACCTCGAGGCCCTGTCGCTCGACGAGACGCTCGATTTCGTCCGCGGCTTCATGCTGTTCTCGATGCTCGCCAATCTCGCCGAAGATCGTCAGGGCGTCGCCGCCGAGGAGGGCGCCGATGTCGCCGCCGCGCTCGACCGGCTGGTGCGCGAGGGGATCGACAAGGCGCAGGTCGCGGCGCTGCTCGAACAGGCTTTGGTCGCCCCGGTGCTCACCGCGCACCCCACCGAGGTGCGGCGCAAATCGATGATCGACCACCGCAACCGCATCGCCGCGCTGATGGCGCTGCGCGATCGCAGGGTGGAGACGACGACGGACGGCGATCGCGTCGACGAGGCGATCGTGCGACAGGTCGCGCTGCTGTGGCAGACCCGCGTGCTGCGCCGCGAGCGGCTGTACGTCGCCGACGAGGTGGAAACCGCGCTGTCCTACCTGCGCGACGTGTTCCTGCCGGTGCTCCCCGCGCTCTATCAGCGCTGGGATCGCGCGATGGGCGAGCGGGTGCCCTCGTTCCTGCGCCCGGGAAGCTGGATCGGCGGCGACCGCGACGGCAATCCCTTCGTCACCGCCGAGTCGCTCGAAACCGCGCTGGCGCGCGCCGGCGAGACGGCGATCGTCTATTATCTCGATCAGCTCCACGCGCTCGGCGCCGAATTGTCGATTTCGAGCGAGCTGGCGCCGGTCGACGCGGCGGGGGTCGCGCTGGCCGAGGCGAGCGGCGATACCGCCGAAAGCCGCAGCGACGAGCCGTATCGCCGCGCGATC
>JAFKLV010000192.1 GCA_017304125.1 Sphingomonadales bacterium | reverse complement strand
ATCTCATCCTCCGCCTGGAAGGTGGTGACGCCGAATTCCTTGAGCCGCGACAGGTGATGCAGGATCGCCGACGCCGGGGTGATCGGATAGCCGCCGAAGAACATCGGCAGGCTGGCAAGCTGCGCCCCCGCGACCAGCCCGAGGCTGATCGATTCAGCACCGGTGATCGTGCGGTAGAGGCCCGGCTCGGCCGGCGCCGCAGGCACATGGTGCTGCTTCATCGGCCCGGCGAGTTCGGCGGTCTCGCCATAAGCATGGCCCGCATTGAGCGCGGCGATATTGGCATCGGCCAGCTCGGGCGCCTTGGCGAACTTGGCCTTGAGCCAGTCGATCAGCGGCTGGCGATCGCGATCGAACATCCACAGCGCGAGGCCCAGCGTCCACATGTTCTTGCAGCGCAGCGCTTCCTTGTTGCCAAGGCCGAACGGCTTCACCGCATCGAGCGTGAGCTGCGAGATGTTGAGCTTCATCAGCTGCCAGGGCGCGAGGCTGCCGTCCTCGAGCGGATTGGCCTCATATTTCGCCTTGGCGAGATTGCGCTCGCCGAATTCGCCCTCGTCGGCGATGATCAGCCCGCCCTTCTTGAGCGATCCGAGATTGGTCTTGAGCGCCGCCGGGTTCATCGCGACCAGCACGTCGGGCTCGTCGCCCGCAGTGTCGATCTCGCTCGACCCGAAATTGATCTGGAACGCCGAGACGCCGAACAGCGTGCCCTGCGGCGCGCGGATTTCCGCCGGAAAATCGGGGAAAGTGGCAAGATCATTGCCGGCCAGCGCGGTGGAGAGCGTGAATTGCCCCCCGGTCAATTGCATCCCGTCGCCCGAGTCGCCGGCAAAGCGGACGACGACCGACTCAGCGGGGGGACGATCGGAGGATTCTTCGGGGGGCAGTTGGTGGACGGCGGTCGCCATGCGGCAATTTCCTGTCGGACTTCGGTTTCGCTTGCGTAGGGCCTTACGCCCTCACTTCTCCATGATCCAACGTAGAATGATATGGCCGCATGACAAGACGCGCTATCCGCGCATGTGGACGCCGCCTTTCTTATCCGGCAGGATCGCGTTGCAAAAACGAACTTTAGCGGGAGAGACGACGCGATGACCACCACCGGCCCTTATGTCCGCCCGGACGTCCGCGCCTTCCTCGATTATCTCAACAACGTCCCGGGGCCGAAGATGCACGAGCAACAGCCGGCCGAGGCGCGCGCGGTCTATCTAGCGATGAAGGATATCGCCGATCCGCCGGTCGGCGAGCTGGCGGTGACCAAGGATCTGGCGATCCCCGGCCCGGGCGGAACGATCAAGGCACGGCTGTTCGACGCGCGCGCGACACGCGGGCCGGGGCCGGTGGTCGTGTTCTATCACGGCGGCGGCTTCGTGATCGGCGATATCGACACCCATGCCAGCTTCACCGCGGAAATGGCGCGGCAGCTCGATCTGCCGGTGGTGTCGATCGACTATCGCCTCGCGCCCGAAGCGCCCTGGCCCGCCGCGCCGGATGATTGCGAGGCGGCGGCACGCTGGATCGCGGGCAACCCGGCCGAACTGGGCCGCCCGGCGACCGGGCTGATCCTCGCCGGGGACAGCGCGGGCGGCAATCTGACGATCGTCACCGCGATGACCTTGCGCGACGCCCCCGCGGCGGTGCCGGTGATCGTCCAGGCGCCGATCTATCCGGCGGCGGACATGAGCAAGGAATATCCCTCGTTCAACGATTTCGCCGACGGCTTCCTGCTGACCCGCGACGGGATGGTGTGGTTCGGCGAGCATTATGCGGCCGATGTGCTGCATGTGAAGGGCTCGCCACTGGCCGGCGACCTCGCCGGGCTGCCGCCGGCGGTGATCGTCACCGCCAGCCTCGATCCGATCCGCGATCAGGGCCGCGCTTATGCCGCCGCGCTGGCGCTCGCCGGTGTGCCGGTGACGCTGCGCGAGGCGAAGGGCAATATCCACGGCTTCATCACCTTGCGACAGGCGATCCCGTCGGCGACCGGCGACGTCGCAAGCTATCTCGCGGTGCTCAAGCAGGCGATCGGGGAAGCCAGCGCCTAAAGCCACTCCAGTCACCCCGGCCTTGAGCCGGGGTCCATCGGGAGGCAAGCGCGGGACAAGAGGTTCTGGCCGCAGAGTCCGAGGCACAATGGACCCCGGCTCAAGGCCGGGGTGACGGCCATTGAGCAGGCCGGCCGCAGCGCGCAAAACCCTTCGCCTCCTCGCGAAGCCGGGGACATGTAGTTCAGGGGCTGGCCGCCGCGCGCTGCATCGGATAGCGATGCCTGCGCCATGACCAGCCCCTCCTCCCTCCCCTATCGCCCGTGCGCGGGCGCGATGATGATCAACCGCGACGGGCGCGTGTTCGTCGGGCAGCGCATCGATAATGTGCTGGAGGCGTGGCAGATGCCGCAGGGCGGGATCGACCCCGGCGAGGATGCCCGCGCCGCCGCGATCCGCGAACTGGGCGAGGAAACCGGGGTTGCGCCGGAGCATCTCGAGCTGATCGCCGAGGCGCCCGAGGAGCTGACCTACGATCTGCCCCCCGAGCTGATCGGCAAGGTGTGGAAGGGCAAATATCGCGGCCAGCGTCAGCGCTGGTTCCTGTTCCGCTTCACCGGCGCGGATACCGATATCGACATCGCCACCGCGCATCCCGAATTCCGCGCGTGGCGCTGGGCCGATCCGGCCGATCTGCCGGAGATCATCGTGCCGTTCAAACGCGCGCTCTACGAGCAGATACTGGACGCCTTCGCCGACCATCTCGGTTGAGCAACAACCCGTCGCGCCCCTCGCAAAATCGCCACAAACAACGTTAGTATTTGCCCCATGCGCGCGCCTCTTTTCGCCCTTCCGCTGCTGCTCGCCAGTGTCGCCCCCGCCTGGGCGACGACGGCGGACGACAAACCGCACGAGCAGGAGGAGGTCGCGATCCCCGCGCCGATCCGCGCGATGCTGGAGGCGGCGATCGCCGCCGGCAATGACGGCGAGGTCACCACGATCGTCAAATATGCCCGCGCCGCCGATCCGGCGAGCGGCGACGCCGTGGCGCGGATCGCCGAGCAATGGCGCGACGAGCGCAAGAACGCGCATGATACCCGCATCCGCGAGGCCAGCGCGTTCGATCTGTGGCGCGGCCGCGCCGAGCTTGGCGGCTATCTCACCACCGGCAACAGCGAAACCGTCGGCGCGACCGCCGCGATCGATCTGACGCGCGAGGGGCTGGAATGGCGCCACAAGGTGCGGCTGCAGGGCGATTACCAGCGCAGCCTGGGGGTGACGACGCGCGAACATTATCTCGCCAGCTACGAGCCCAACTACAAGATCGATTCGCGGCGCTACATTTATGGCGCGGGGCAGTTCGAATCGGATCGCTTCCTAGGGTACAACCAGCGTTATTCGACCTCGATCGGCGCCGGCTACAGCGTGATCCAGAACCCGGCGATGAAGCTCGATCTCGAGCTGGGGCCGGCCTATCGCTATACCGCCTTCACCGATGCGACGACGCAGAGCAGCCTCGCGGCGCGCGGCAGCCTCGATTTCGCGTGGAAATTCACCTCGGGGCTCAAGCTGACGCAGGTCGCCTCGGCCTATCTCGAACGGTATAACTCGACGATCAACGGCACGACCGCGCTCGCCGCGCGCGTCGTGGGGCCGCTGTCCGCGCAGCTTTCCTATGTCGTGCAATATGAAAGTTCGCCCCCCGTCGGGCGGCGCACCACCGATACGACCAGCCGGGCGTCGTTAGTCTATACCTTCTGAGGGCTCGCGGCCCGCATCCCGCCCTTCTTTCTCCCCTCCCTTGAGCCTCTTTCTCCCCTCCCTTGAACAAGGGAGGGGAGCAGAAGGTCCGCGGAATAGTGGGAGCGACGCCTTCCCACCGCCCCCTCAACCGCGCTACCAGTCGCGGATGACTGGGATTTCGGCGAACGAGAGGATCGCGATCGAGCGGGCGGCGGCCTCGCCGATGCTCGCGCGGGTGCGGCAATGGGCAGCGGTCAACAGCGGCACCGGCAATATCGCCGGGCTGGCGACGGTGGCGGAGATGCTCGCCGACGCCTTCGCCGGGCTGCCCGGCGATATCCGGCTGGTCGACGCGGCAGCGGCGGAGCGGGTGACCGCGGCGGGCGTGGTCGAGCCGATCGCACACGGCCGCCACCTCCATCTCGCCGTCCGTCCGCAGGCGCCGCTGCGGCTGCTGCTCACCGGGCATATGGATACGGTGTTTCCGGTCGATCATCCGTTCCAGACGCTGGTCGATCGCCCCGACGGGACGATCAACGGCCCCGGCGTCGCCGATATGAAGGGCGGGCTCGCGGTGATGCTCGCCGCTTTGGAGGGGATCGAGGCGACCGGCAGTGCGATCGGCTATGACGTACTGATCAATTCCGACGAGGAAACCGGCTCCTTCTCCTCCGCCGCGCTGATCGCCGAGCTGGCGCGCGGCAAGAAGGCCGCGCTGACCTACGAACCCGCTTTGCCCGACGGCACGCTGGCCGGTGCGCGCGGCGGCACCGGCAATTTCTCGATCGTCGTGCGCGGTCGCGCCGCACATGCCGGGCGCAACCCCGAGGACGGGCTGATCATCGAGGTAATCGAGAAAGCGGCTCCCGCCGCCTGAGGAACGTTCAGGCCGGCCGTTTCTTGCGCTGCAAACGGGCGGCGGGTTCGACCGAACCCGCCGCCTTTTCGTCGTCGGTCCCCCGCTTCGACGCCATCTGCGCGGCCACTGCCTGCGAAGCCCGGACAAGGCTGTCCAGCAACTGCTCGGTCCTCGCCTCGTCCGGATTGGCAAGGTCCTGGACGAGGATGCCGTCCA
>JAFKLV010000191.1 GCA_017304125.1 Sphingomonadales bacterium | reverse complement strand
GTGCTGCTGCCGATCGGCATCGGCATGGTGCTGGTGGCGCATGAGGCGATCATCGTCATCGCCGGGCCGAAATGGACCGATGCGATCGTCGTGCTGCGTTTCGTCGGGCCGCCGATGGCGTTCGGCGGGCTGATCGAATCCGCACAGGCATTGCTGATGGTCGAAGGGCTGACGCGCACCCTGTTCCTGCGCAACCTGTTCACCTTCGCGATGCGGCTGTCCTTCCTGTGGGCCGGGCTGATGCTGGGCGGCTTCACCGGGATGCTGATCGGGCTGACGATCGCCGGCTTCCTCTATGTGCTGCTGACGCTGCAGCTCGTGTCACGCCATTTCCACGTGTCGCTGATGGCGCCGTTCCTCAATGCATGGCGCAGCTTCGCCGCCGCGGGAGCGATGATCGTCGCGGTGCTGCTGCTCGATCTCCTGCTTGGCGCGCCGGGCTATGGCTTCACCCGCAATCTCGCCGGGCTGATCGCCAAGTCGCTCGTCGGCGGCGCGGCCTATGGCGGCACGCAATTGCTGCTGTGGCACCTCAGCGGGCGACCCGCCGGCTTCGAGCGCTTCGTGCTCGATTTCGCGGGCCGGCTGATCGGCAAACTCGCCGGGCGGCTGCGTGCGCGGCGCCAGGTCGCCGGATGAGGGGCTCCGCGACGCAGGCAAACGGCGAGGCGCACCGAAACCGTGCCCGGGCGACCGCCGCGGGCGAGGGCAATCAGCTTCTTAACCCTTTTCTTTTAGCCAAGCCCCGATCATCGAAGTCATCGGGTACGACAAAGGGCGAGTCCCCACGCCGCCGGCATGTGAGCAAGGATCACGGGTGAAGATCGCAGGCAGATTCTCCAGGCGGCGGAAAAAGCGCGCGGCGATCGCTCGCCCGATCCTGGGAAGCTATACGTCGCCCGGCTTCTGGCAGCGCCATCGCATCAAATTGCTGCTGCTGGTCGGCTTCTATTCGTGGTTCGTCGGCATGTTCTTCGCCGTCACGACCACCTATTTCCTCGTGCCGCTGGTCGCGCCGCTGGCGTTGATCGCCACGCTGGTGATCTGGCTGCTGCCTGACGTCGGGAAAGCACCGACCAAGACGATCTCGAACTTCGTCTTCGCTTTCGTCATCGTGGTCTTGTGCTGGCCTAATTACATCGGGATCGATTTCCCCGGCCTGCCGTGGATCACCATGATCCGGCTGGTCGCGCTGCCGCTGTGCGTGCTGCTGCTCGTCAGCCTGTCGATCTCCGCGCAATTCCGCCACGAAATGGCCGAAACGCTGGCCGCCGCCAAGGCGGTGCCGTGGATGCTCGCCGGCTTCATCGGGGTGGCCTTCTGCTCGATCTTCTGGTCGACCGACGTTGGCTATTCGGCAAACAAGTTCAGCGTCGCCGTCTTCAGTTGGTTCGTGCCCTTCTTCGCCGCGGTCTATGCCTTCCGCACGCCGGGGCGGCTAACCTGGCTGGGCCGGACGATGTTCGGGATCACGATCTTCGTCTGCCTGATCGGGCTGGTCGAAAACCATATGCAGAAGGTGCTGTGGTCGGGCCATTTGCCGAAATTGCTTTCGATCCAGGATCCGGCGGTGCTGTCGCTGCTCGCCGGCACGGTGCGCAGCGTGACGGGCAAGTATCGCGTGATCGCGACCTTTGCCAATGCGCTGAACCTGGCCGAGTTTCTCGGGCTGGCGATGCCCTTCGTGCTGCACTTCATGCTCATCGCGAACCGCTGGTACAAACGGGTGATCGCCGGGGCCACGATCCCGCTGATGTTCGCCGTCGTCTCCTTCACCGATTCACGGATGGGGATGATCAACATGTTCGTGGCGATCATGCTTTACGTGTTCTTCTGGAGCATGCGCTATCGCCAGAAGAACCCGGAGAGCCCGATCGGCACCGGGTTGCTGGTGAGCTATCCGCTGGGTGCGTTCGCCTTCTTCCTGTCGACCTTCTTCGTCGGCAAGATCCGCCATCTGGTGTGGGGTGATGGGTCGCAGCAGGGCAGCAACGACATGCGCGTGCTGCAGATCCATACCGGCGTTCCCAAGATCCTCGATCGCCCGTGGGGCTGGGGCATGGGGCGTGCGCCGGAGACGCTGGCGCTGGATTCGATCGACAATTTCTATCTGACCGTCGGGCTGGAATATGGCCTGCCCGGTCTCGTGCTGTTCTTCGGCATGTTCGGCGTGGCGATCTGGAATGGCGTGAAACGCGCCATCACCTTCCCGCGTGGCGAACTGGGGATGATGGTTCCGCTGGTCATCGCGCTGGTCAATTTCATGATGGTGAAGATGACGCTGAGCCAGCAGGATTCGCACGGCGTGGTGTTCGTGCTGCTCGGCGCGCTGGTCGCGGCATGCTGGCGGTTCGACGAAGAGAAGCGCGCCACGGCGGCAGCGGCAGACGCCGCCGCCGCCGAAGCGGCTCAGGCCAGCGCGCCGGCGGCGGCGCGCCCCTCGCCCGGTCGCGCCGTGCCGGCAAGGTCGAACGCCAGGCCGCGCATCGCGATCCGCGCCCGCGCCGGGCTGCCCGACTGAAGGCGATAATCGCCGCCGCCGGCCCCGGCACTCGCGGCGCCGGCGGTACCGCGATAATCGACGAACAGCGGATCGTGGCGCACGCTATTGCTCGTGCCGATCGACGCGCCGATCCCCGGATAGAGCTGCGAGAAGCCCGATCCCGCTGCATCGGCGAATTGTGACCATTCGCCCTCGCATCCAACGCCATGGGCATAAGCGAAATTGCCGGTGCGGCCCGGCGCCTCGCCGGCATCCTTCGCGGCATAGAAAGTGTCGCCCTTCGTATTGATCTGGCACCAGATATTGCCGACCAGCCGGTTCAGCCGGTGATTGCGCCGGTTGGTGCCGCTCGATTCATCGTAGAACAGATTGGCCCGGCCGGTCCCGTTGAACCCGGTGACGGTGTTGTGCGCCAGCACCGCGTGGACGATCGAACCATTGGCATTGTCCGCGCTGAGCAGCACCGCCGGGTTGCTGGTGGTGCCGATGACCTCGACCAGATTCTGCACGATCGCGACCCCGGTAACCGTCTCCCCCGCGGCGCCGCCCGCCATGGCGATCGGAGTCTTGCTGCCATCGAGCGCGAGGAATGTGTTGCCGTAAACGATGCAGCCATCGGCCGGGGCTTGCGTCACGGCCGATCCGGCGCGGGTCAAAGCGCATCCGATCGTGATCCATTGCACCGGCGAGACCTTGTTCACGTCGGCAATGATGCCCCGAAACAGCCTCAGCTCGTTCGTTGCGGAGGTCGACAGCCACACCCAATTGGTCGTGGCCGGGTCGAACACCGCGCCGAAGATCGATTGATGGGCGTTGGTCAGATGCGTGCCAAAGGTGCCGCCGGCATCCCTGATCCGCATATTCCATAACTGGACGTGGAGCATTGCCGACGCCGAGGCGCCGTAGATGCCGACCGTATTCGTCGTGCGATCGAGGCTGCAATCGTAAAACAGCAGGTTCGGCTCGAGCCCCGCGATCGTGCAGGTCATCGCCGGCGTATAGCGATTGGCCACAGTGATCAGCGCCGCTGCCCGCGGCGTGCCCGGCGCGCGCTCGATGACCGGGCAGGCCGCCCCCTGATTGTTGGCGGCAATCGCGTTGCTGCCGATCTGGACCGTGTCGACGATGCGGATGCGGCAGCCGTCGGCGATCCCGCCGGTTGCCGACGCGCCGGCGATAGCCTGATGCGCGCCCGAAACCGTCAGGAACGGCGACGCCGCAGCGGCTGCCGGATCGGCGGACCACCGACCCGCGGCATCGCTGCCGCTCGATGCGACATAGGCCAGCGGCGGCGCGGCCGCGCGGCCTGCATCCTTGCGGAACCAGCGCCGGGTGAATTTGCGTGGGCTGGCCGAGGCCGCCCACAGATCTTCGCTGCGAAGCACCGACGCCGCGCCGCCGATCCACGGATACACCTCCGCCTCCAGCCAGAAATCGCCGGTCGCGAGCGCCGCGAGATCGAGGTCGCCCTGATAAACCTCGATCGGGTTGGCATCCTCGACGCTGGTCGAGATCGCGGTGGCGGCGACCAGCTGCCACGGGGTTTGCGCCATGCCGTTACTGGCGCGGACGCGGACGCACGCCACCTGCCGCCGGCTACGGAAATCGCGGTGGAAGGCGATGATCTCCCAATGCACCACGTCGCCGACCAGCAGTCGCGACGGCATCACCCAGGCCGCGATCGGCTTCGGGCTGACCTCGGTCGAGCCATTGGCCACCCCCGCGATCGCATCGGTCGCATAGACATAATCGTCGAGCGCGACGCTCCGCACGGTCGGCTGCGCGTGATTCGGATAGGGTTGGCGCCTGCGCACGGTAAAGATGCGCGCCGCCGCGTGACTGGCCGGCGCTCCGCCCGCATCGAAACCGGCACGCGCGACGGAAATCGTCTGCGGCGCGGTGTCCGGCGCGAACGTCGGCGGGGTGCCCTCGCGCCACTCGGCGCTCCACCCTTCGGCGTTGATCGCAGTGATCGGCGGCAGCGGGGCGACCGGCGCTGCACCGGCGCGCTGCCCGTGGATCGTCGCGAGCGACAGATCGAGCGCGATCACAAGGCGCCCCCGCGCCCGCGCCGGTTGACCGAAAGATTCATGATTCGCCCCCGTCCAACGCCCGATCGAACGGGCAGGAAGGCGATTCAATTAAGTCGCGGCCCCCGATGTAGGAAAGCCGGATTATCCTATTTGGTTAGATCAGCGCGTAAATGGCGACGCCGATGACGGCCCAGAGCGCGATCGACGCCCCGGCGATCGTCGCGACGCGCAACGTCAGCGAGAGCTTCTCGCTCGCCGGGCGCCGGACTGCTTCCTTGCCGAAGGCTTCGAGCAAGCGGCCGTGCAGCTCGCGCA
>JAFKLV010000190.1 GCA_017304125.1 Sphingomonadales bacterium | reverse complement strand
CGCGGTATCTTCCGATACCAGCGCACCCGCCGCGCCCCGCGCGAACGCCCCATCGAGGAATTTGTGGCCGTCGGTCTCCGCGCCCTTCATCGCGACGAACAGGTCGCCGCTGCCGATCTCACGGCTGTCGAACGCGACCCCGGAAATGGCGAAGTCGGCAGAAGGCGTGCCGCCAGTGGCGGCCGCGATTTCGGTTGAGGTCCAGAGCGTCATCACCCGGCTATAGGATCACAGGCCGCGTCAGCGCAGCCCGCTCACCGCATCGCCGGTGACCAGCTCGTAGCGCAGCCCCAGTTTACGGCGCTCGCGCGGTCGCTTCTCGCCATCCACCTGAGCGAACGGACGGGCGGGGATGTTGATCTTCCTCTTCACGCTACCTCCCTTGCGACAGTTACATCGTCGAACGGCAGGACGAGATCACCGACGATCTGGCCCTGTTCATGCCCCTTGCCGGCGATCAGCACGATATCCTCCGCGCCGGCCATGCGGATGGCCTCGGCGATCGCGGTGCGGCGGTCGCCGATTTCGAGCGCGTTGGGCGCGCCTTCCAGAATGGCGGCGCGGATCGCCGCCGGGTCCTCGCCGCGCGGATTATCGTCGGTGACGATCGACACATCGGCATGGGCCGCCGCGATCTGCCCCATCGGCTCGCGCTTGCCGGTGTCGCGGTTGCCGCCGGCACCGAACACCAGAATCAGCCGCCCCGCGACATGCGGGCGCAATGCCGCGATCGCCGCCTCCAGCGCATCGGGGGTATGCGCATAATCGACATAGACCGGCGCGCCGCTGGGGGCGATCACCGCACGCTCGAGCCGCCCGCGCACCGGCTGGAGCCGCGCGAGATTGGCGATCGTCGCCGCGACATCGCCGCCGGTGGCGATCACCAGCCCGGCCGCGACCAACGCATTGGCCGCCTGATAGGCGCCGATCAGCGGCAGCGTCACCTTATGCTCGCGCCCGTCGGCGGCGATCACCAGCCCCTGCCCGAGCAGGGTCGGATCGCGCGACACCAGCCGCAGCGTGTCGCCATGTTCGCCAACGGTGACCAGCTTGTTGCGCCGCGCGCGAGCAAGATCGATCACCCGTTCGGACTGCGGATCGTCGACCCACACCACCGCGGTGCCGTCATCGCTCAGCACTTCGGAGAACAGCCGCAATTTGGCGGTGAAATAGGCCGCCATGTCGCCGTGATAATCGAGGTGATCGCGGCCGAGATTGGTGAACGCCGCCGCGATTACCGGAACGCCCTCGGTGCGATACTGGCTGAGCCCGTGGCTCGACGCCTCGAATGCGAGATGCGTCACCCCCTCGCGCGCCAGCCCGGCGACGTTGGAGAGGAAGGTCACCACATCGGGGGTGGTGAGCCCGGTCGCCACCTGATCGTCGGCGGTGGACACGCCCAGGGTGCCGATCGACGCGGCATGATAGCCCGCCATCCGCCACAATTGCCGGGTCATTTCGACCGTCGAGGTCTTGCCGTTGGTGCCGGTGACCGCCACCGACGTCGCCGGGAATGGCGCGAAGAAGGTCGCGGCGAGCGCGGCGAAGGTGGCACGCGGGTTGCTGCTGGCGATATGCGCCGCGCCCTCGACCGTCGCGCCCGGCCGCGCGACCACCGCGACCGCGCCGGCAGCGATTGCGGCGGGAATATAATCCTCGCCATTGACGCGCTGCCCCTCGAACGCGCCGAACACATTGCCCGGCGCGACCTTGCGATGATCGATCGCGAAGCCGGTCACCTGCGCGGCCTCGGTTCCGCCGGTGATCTGGCCCAGCTTCATTCCGCGCTCCCTTTTTCTTCTTTTTTGTTGGGCGCCTTCCACAACAGCGGATTGAGGTCGCGCAGATCGATGTCGTGCTGATCGTCGGGGATCACGCCGAGCAGCGCGCCGGTGCGGCTGATCACTCGGCTCACCACCGGCGCGACGGTATAGGCCGCGGTGGTCTGGAACGAATTGGCCTGCACGCGCTTGGCCGAATCCATCATCGCGATCACGACATAGCGCGGCGCATCCATCGGGAAGGCGGATGCGAAGGTCGAGACATTGGTGTTCCTGGCATAGCCGCCACGCTGCGCGACCTCGGCAGTGCCGGTCTTGCCACCAACGCGATAGCCCGGCGCCTCGCCGCGGCGCCCGGTGCCGTCGAGCACGACGAGGCGGAGCAACTGGCGCATCCGATCGCTGGTCGATTGCTGGAGCACCCGGCGCCCCTTGGCCTCATGCCCCGGCTGCACCTTGAGCAAGGTCGCCGGGCGCCAGATTCCGCCATTGACCAGCGCGGCATAGGCGCTGGCGAGGTGCAGCGGGGTCACCGCGATGCCGTGGCCGTAGGCGGTGGTCATCACCGTGGTGCGCGCCCAATAGCTCGGCCAGATCGGCCGCCCCTTCACGATCAGCTCGATATCGGGCTTGGTGCTGAAGCCGAGCCGGCGGAACATCGTCTGCATCCGCTGCGCACCGACCTCGTCGGCGATCCGCGCGGTGGCGATGTTCGACGAATAGATCAGTGTTTCCGGGATGTTGAGCCAGCGCTTTTGTTCATGCCCGCGATCGTCGTGGATCGTATAGCCGCCGACCTTGATCGGCACGGTCGCGTCGAAGCGGCGGCTCATATCGGTGACGACGCCGAAATCGATCGCCGCCGCCATCGCGATCGGCTTGAAGGTCGAGCCCAGCTCATAGACCGATTGGGTGACGTTGTTGCGCAGCTCCTCGGTGCCCGCCATCCCCACCCGGTTCGGGTTGAAATAGGGCATCGAGACCATCGCGATCACTTCGCCGGTATGCACGTCGAGCACGATACCACCCGCGCCCTTGGCCTGCATGTCGGCCATCGCATGGCCGAGTTCGCTTTCCAGCGCGGCCTGTACGCGGCTGTCGATCGACAATTGCACCGGGGTGTGGCTCTGCGCCGGATCGGTCAGCCGCGCGTTGAGCGCGCGCTCCATCCCGGCCATGCCCTTGCCGTCGGTCGACAGATAGCCAAGCGCATGCGCCGCCAGCGACGATTGCGGATAGAGCCGCTGCGACTGGCGCTCGAACACGATCCCCGGCTCGCCGATCGCATTGACCGCCTCGACCAGCGCGGGGCTAGCACGGCGGTTGAGATAGGTGAACGACACCTTCTTGGTGATCTGCCCGTAGAACCATTGCCGGCTGCCGACATCGGGCATCAGATCGGCGAGCTTCTGCGCGATTTCGCTGCGATCGCCGAGCAGCCGATCGGGGTGGACGCCGATCGCCCATGAATCGATCGTCCGCGCCAGCGGGTCGCCATTGCGGTCGACGATATCGCCGCGCGGCGCGGCACCCAGCACGGAGGGCCGCGTCGGCCTGCCCTCGATCGCCAGCCAGGCGAGCCGCCCGATCACCAACGTGACCGCGGCGGCGAACAACAGCATCAGCATCATCAGGCGCAGATGCTGCGTTGCGAGCAGCGCATGACGCTGCTCGCTGGCTTTTACGGATCGAGCAGGGCGCGCGACCAGCGAGGTCAACGTAGCCGCCGTGCCTCGGCGCGCGCGCCGCTCGCCAGATCGCCCATCGTCGTGTCGCTCAGCAGCGACTTGTCGAGCATCGCCACCGCCTTCGCCTTGCGCGACATCGGCGCGGCCGAGGCGCGGGCCAGTTCGGCATGCATCACCACCGCCGCTGCCAGCTTCGGCGCGGGCCGATCGGCCGCAGGCTTGCTCTTGGCCTTGTCCTTGCGCGTGACGGGGGTCGCGTCGGCGAGATCGCCGTGCATCACCACCGCCGGGATCAGCCGCGGCGTAGCGTCGCCGCTATGCGCCGAGACCTTCATCAACGTCGCCGGCCGCGCGGCGGCAACCGCAATTGCCGGCGTTTCGTCGATCACCGGCGCGGACGCCGCGGCACGAACCGGGACCGGCGACGACGGGACGACCAGCGCCGCCGTGCGCACCGCACCCTGCTGCTGCCCCGGCATCGACGCCGGCGCGGCGCGATCGAAATTGATCGTGGCAAGCTGGCCCTCGTCATGCACGAACTGGCCGGCGGTCGGCGAGGCAAGCGCCAGCGTATCGCCGTTCCAGCGCTCGAGCTGGGTCAGGTTGGAGCGCACGTCGAACTCGGTCTCCAGCGCGCGGATATCGCGCTGGGCGAGGCCGATGCGGACATTGACCTGCTCGAGCCGCTTGCGCTCGGCCGCGACCTGAAGCGAGACCAGATAAAAGCACAGCGACACGATCACCACGCCGCCGAACCAGCCCAGACCTTTCAATCGATAAGTCGCTGCCATCGTTACGCCTCCACAAACTCGACACCGCCGTCCCACGCCGCCGCGGCGGTGCGCCGCGCGGTGCGCAGCGTCGCCGACCGCGCCCTGGGGTTGCGTGCCACTTCCGCCGCGCTCGGGCGCACCGCCTTCGCCGCCGGCTCGAAACTCGGGGCCCGCGCCTCATGCGCTTCGGGCCGATGCCGCGAACCCGCCGGCATCGATCCGCTGCGCTCGCGCAGGAAGCGTTTCACCAGCCGGTCCTCCAGACTGTGAAACGTCACCACGGCCAGCCGCCCGCCCGGCGCCAGCACGCGCTCCGCCGCGGCGAGCCCGCGGGCGAGCTCCTCCAGCTCGCGGTTCACATGGATGCGGATCGCCTGAAAAGCGCGCGTCGCCGGATCCTTCTTGTCGTGCGGCCGATGCCCCAAGGCACGGCGCACGACCTGCGCCAGCTGGCCGGTGGTGCTGAGCGGGCGCGCCGCAACGATCGCCTTGGCCACGCGGCGCGAGCGCGGCTCTTCGCCATAGCGCCACAGCACGTCGGCGATCAGCGCCTCGTCCGCGGTGTTGACGAAATCGGCCGCCGACGGCCCCGATTGCGACATGCGCATGTCGAGCGGG
>JAFKLV010000189.1 GCA_017304125.1 Sphingomonadales bacterium | reverse complement strand
TGCACGCGGCAAGCGCGTGATCTTTGAGGCAATGCCCGACCTCGAGCAGCAACAGCCGCGATTCGTCGATCTCCGAGGCGGCGACCGGCGCTGCGGTGGTGGGCATTTCGCCTTCGGGGAAGGCGACGAACAGCCGATCGTCGAACAGCATCTGCGTCGACACCTCGCCGCAGGCATAGGGCAATGCGAGCAGCACGCAATCGGCGCGCCCATTGTGCAGCGAATCGCACGCCGCCGCGCTCGGCTCTTCGCGCAGGAACAATTTGAGGTCGGGATAATCGGTCCGCAGCCGCGGCAGGATGCGCGGCAGCAGGAAGGGCGCGATCGTCGGGATCACGCTCATCCGCATCTCGCCCGACAACGGCCGGCCGGCGGCGCGCGCCATATCGCCCAGTTCCTCCGCCTCGCGCAGCACCTTGCGCGCCTTGATCGCGATCCGCTCGCCCAACGGGGTGAAACGCACCACGCGGCGCGTGCGCTCGACGAGGGTGACGCCGATCAGCATCTCCAGTTCGCGGATCCCCGCCGACAGCGTCGACTGGGTGACGAAACAGCTCTCCGCAGCGCGGCCGAAATGGCCGTGATCCTTGAGCGCGGTCAGATATTGCAACTGCTTGAGCGTCGGCAGGTAGGTCTGGGCCATTAATCGCCTCTATCGATCTATCAGTGCGGAATACCCTATTTGTTCGATCAAGAGAACGCCCTATATCGCCCGGTACGTGGAAGGCGAGCGAATCGTCCCGCGGACAAAAAACAGGAGCAAGGATGTGATGAGGCCCGATTTTTACACCCAGGAGGCCCGAATAAGATGCTGACCATCGGCGATAAGTTCCCCGCCATTTCCGTTCCCGTCCAGCAGGGCACCAATGCGCTGCCCGCCGGTGAGACGCTGGACCTCACGACCGCTTTCCCGGGCAAGTGGAAGGTGCTGTTCTACTGGCCGAAGGATTTCACCTTCGTCTGCCCGACCGAGATCGTCGGCTACAGCCAGCTGCAGGGTGATTTCGCGGATCGTGACGCGGTGCTGATCGGCGCCTCGACCGACACCGCGCACGTCCACCTCGCGTGGCGCAAGTCCGATGCCGATCTCGCGGCGGCCGATTTCCCGTGGATCGCCGACAATGGCGCGAAGCTGGCCGATGCGCTGGGCGTTCTCGACAAGAACGAGCATGTCGCGTTCCGCGCCACCTTCATCGTCGATCCGGACAATGTGATCCAGGCGGTGCAGGTCAACGGTCTCAACGTCGGCCGCAATCCGGCGGAGACGCTGCGCGTGCTCGACGCGCTGCAGACCGACGAGCTCTGCCCGTGCAACTGGAACAAGGGCGACGACGTCCTGAAGGTCGCCGCGTAAGCCTCGCGATCTTTTAAGTTCTGATTGAGAGGGCGCGGGACCGGCCTCGGTTTCGCGCCCTTTTCATGCCTGCTTTCGGAGAATGAAGATGGCGCTCAAGGATTTCGCGGGCACCTTGCCCGATTATGCCAAGGATATCCGGCTCAACGTCGGATCGCTGCTCAACGAGACAGTGCTCAACGATCAGCGCAAATATGGCACGCTGCTGGCCTGCGCGCACGGCTCGGGGCACAAGCCCTTGGTCGAGGCGACCGAGGCGGAAGTCGCCGACAAGCTCTCGCCCGAGGCGGCCAATGCGGCGCGCGCGGCGGCGGCGGTGATGGCGATGAACAACGTCTATTATCGCTTCACCCACCTCGCCGGGAATGAAGAATATTCGAAGATGCCGGCGAAGCTGCGCATGAACGTGATCGGCGCGCCGGGGATCGACAAGATCGATTTCGAGCTGTTCAGCCTCGCGGTCAGCGCGATGAACGGCTGCGGCCTGTGCATCGACTCGCACGAGCAGGTGCTCAAGAAGGCCGGCGTCACCGCCGAGATCATCCAGACCGCGGTGCGGATCGCCGCAGTGATGCAGGCGGTCGCCACCGTTCATTCCGTGAGTGCGTAACACCGCTCCCGTCATTCCCGCGCAGGCGGGAATCCATTCGCGCAGGTCAGCGCAAGAGTCGCGCCGCCAGCCAGAATGGATTCCCGCCTGCGCGGGAATGACGAGGTGGTTTTACGCCGTGAGCGCGTGAAATACGCCGTAAGCGCTGGTCAGCGTCAACACGATCCCGACCAGGATCAGCATCACCCGCGCGGGAATGCGCTTCGCCATCACCGCGCCGAGCGGCGCCGCGGCGATGCCGCCGATCAGCAGGCCGATGCTCGCCACCGCGAAATCCTTCAGGCCGAGCTGCCAGATGAAGGTCGCCGAGACGGTGAACGTCAGGAAGAATTCGACCGAATTGACCGTGCCGATCACGCGGCGCGGCTCAACGCCCTGGACGAGCAGGTTGGAGGTCACCACCGGCCCCCAGCCGCCGCCACCCGCCGCATCGAGAAAGCCGCCGATCAGCCCGAGCGGCGCCACCACCTTGGCCTCGCGCTGGCGCGGCGGATACATCAGCCCGCGCACCAGCAGGAACAGCCCGGTCAGCACGAGATAGCCGAGCACGAACGGCTTCACGATGGCAGCATCGATATTGGTGAGAAGATAGGCACCGCTCACCCCGCCGATTACGCCGGGGATCAGCAACCGCAGGAACAGCCGACGGTCGATATTGCCGTGGATGAGGTGGCTGATGCCGGAAACCGCCGTGGTGAAGGTTTCGACGATATGGATGTTGGCCGAGGCCCGCGCCGGGGGCACGCCGACCACCGCGACGAGCAATGTATTGCAGATAATACCGAACGCCATGCCCAAGGCGCCGTCGACTAATTGTGCTGCGAAACCGATGAGAACGAAGGGCAGCAACGCCTCCGCCCCAACCAAGGATAGCTCCAAACCAATGTCTCCCGTTTTAGTAGGGATAACACAATAAGCGGGGGCCGGGTTGCAAGATCGGCGGGATGCTGGAAATCGCGTTGGGGAAGACTTAGATAACCAGCGTTCTAGGGGACTTCACGCATGGCGCGATTGGCGGCTTATCTCGATTCGATCCGGGCACGCGATCCCGCACCGCATTCGCGGGCGGAAATCCTGCTCTATCCCGGCGTCTGGGCGCTGGCGTGGCATCGCGTGGCGCACCGCCTGTATCGCGCGCGGCTGTTCCTCCTGGCGCGGATGATCAACCATATCTCGCGCTTCCTGACCGCGATCGACATCCACCCCGGCGCAAAGATCGGGCGCAATTTCTTCATCGACCACGGCTTCGTCGTGATTGGCGAGACCGCCGAGATCGGCGACAATGTGACGATCTACCAATGCGTCACCCTGGGCGGCACCAGCCCCGACAATGGCGTTGCCGGCAAGCGCCACCCGACGATCCTCGACGGCGCGATCATCGGATCGGGCGCGCAGGTGCTGGGGCCGATCACGATCGGGCGCGGCTCGCGGGTCGGCGCCAATGCGGTGGTGACCAAGGATGTCGCGGAGGGCGCGGTGATGGTCGGCATTCCGGCGCGCCCGACGATGGTCGAGGGCGGGCAGGCGGCCGAGCCGAAGTTCGTCCCCTATGGCACGCCGTGCAGCGAGATATTCGATCCGGCGACGCAGAAGGTCGAATTGCTGCGCTGCGAGCTGGAGACGATGCGCCGCCGGCTCGACATGCTGATTGCGGAGCAGGGGGAACAGGCGGGTTCTGATCGCGCGGCGACCCGCGCCTGATGGGGGTCGTCACCCCGTTTCCGACCGCCGGCGGGCGCCCGAGCCAGATCGGCTTCGACCGGCTCGAACTGACCCGCATCCTCGATCTGTACGGCCGGATGGTCGCGGCCGGGCATTGGCGCGATTATGCGATCGAGCTGGGGCGCGATGCGGCGATCTTCGCCGCCTTCCGCCGCGCGTCAGAACGGCCCGAATTCCGCATCGAGAAACGCCCCGACCTGCGCAACCGGCAGGGGACGTGGGCCCTGGTCAACGAAGCCGGCATGGTGCTGAAGCGCGGGCACGAACTTGGCCCGGTGCTGGCGCCGGTGGAGCGGCGGCTGCTCAAGCTGGTCGAGGAGTGAGCGCGAGAAGCATCACGGGCGTCGCGGCCGATCTCGTGTCGCTCGCGGGGATTACGGGATTGCGCGGCCGTTACGAGGAGCCGTGGCGTCATTATCATAGCTGGGCGCATCCGATCGCGATGCTGGAGCATCTTGGCCGCGCCGAGCTCGACGGGGTGTCGATTGCCGATCGCGAAGCGGCGGTGGGTTTCGTCCTTTGGCACGACGCGATTTACGACCCGGAGGCGCCGCACGGTCGCAACGAGCGGTTGAGCGCGGCGCTGTGCCGCATGGAGCTGGCGCCGCTAGTCAGCGGGCGAACGGTCGAGCGGGCGATTGCGGCGATCCTGGCGACGATCGATCATCGCGCCCCGCCGGCGGAGGCCTCGCCCGACGCCCCGTTGCTACTGGATATCGATTTATCGATACTCGGCGCGAGCGAGGCTGGGTTCGCTGCCTATGACGCTGCGATCGCGCGGGAATATGCGCATGTCGCACCAGATGCCTATCGCACCGGGCGCGCAGCGGTGCTGCGTCGGTTTCTGGAGCGGGATCGGCTGTTTCTGACCGATTGGGGCCACGCTCGCTGGGAGGCGCGCGCTCGTAGCAATCTGGCGCGTGCTATCGACGCGCTGGCGGAAACGCCGCCGGAGGGGTGAGCCTCCGGCGGGTTCCTTTATTCAATCAGCCGCCGGCGAGCTTCTTGCCGATCACCATCGACTGCGCGGCGCCCGATTCCGGCACGATCTCGCCGGTGCGGTTGGTGATGTCCGCCCAATATTTCTCCACGCCTTCGGGCGACAGATCGTCGCCGGTCAGCAACTTGCCCTCGGTCAGCGTGACATAGCTCGCCTGGAACACCCCGGCGCCGGCGCCGACG
>JAFKLV010000188.1 GCA_017304125.1 Sphingomonadales bacterium | reverse complement strand
GGGGTGACGGGTGCGGGTAAATCGGGCGGCGCGCGACGATTGACTGTCGATTGGGCTCGCGGCTGCAAATCATATCGTAACGTCCCGTTGCGATACGCTTTCTCAGCCTGTCTTGTCTGACGGGGCCGATTATGGGACTGAGATCACAGATGAACGACGACGGCGAAACCACGGCGGAAGGCGCCACGCGGCGACGCGCGCTGATGCTCGGCGCGGCGGGGGCGGCGGCGGTCGTGTCGATCCGCCCGGCGCTGGCGCAAACCGCCGGGTCGGTGCTCGCCTGCGAGATCCCGGTGCCCGATCCGAGCCGCGCGGGCGGCTTCATCGACAGCCAGGGCAATGTCGTGCCCGCCGGCACCAAGAACGCCTTTGCCCCGCCGCCGCGCCCGCTGCGGGGGGAGGATGTGAAGCAGGCGATGGCGAGCGGCGGCAATCTGCCCGGCATGGATTATGAGCGCAGCCGCGCCTACCTCAAATATGTCGGGCGGCTGCAGCGCGGCACGGCCGGCTTCACCTGCTTCGCCTCGCTCCAGATGCTGCGGAAGTAAGCGCCGGTGGCCGCGACGCGCTATCGCGCGCCGGTTGCCGAGGGCCTGTGCATCGCGCCGCTCGACGATCTCGTCGCTATCTATCATCGCGCCTCCGGGCTGACCCATATCGTCGTCACGCCGGTGCCGGAATTGCTGGCGGCGATGGCGGGGGAGTGGCGCTCGGTGGACGCGCTGGCGGCGGCGTTCGGGCTGGCCGGTGACGAACATGACGCGCTGATCGAGCGGCTCGACGAACTGGTCGCCGCCGGGCTGGTCGAGGCCGCGTGAGGCACGTCTTTTCGGTCCGCATCGGCCCGGTGGGGTTTCGCATCGGGAGCGACTGGCGCGCGCCGGTGGCGACATTGCGCGCGCTTTATGCCGATTATCCGGCGCCGGCCGAGGGGATCGCCGATTACAATGTGCGGCTTTCCGCGACGCGGCCATGGCGGCGCCTGATCCGCCCGTCGGTCGCGATCGCCGGCGATTATATGCTGCCCGATGCGGCGCCGTTGCCGCTGGCGCAGGGGCTGCTCGCCGCCGAAATGGCGATGAACCTGCAGCTCGCGCTGGGCGAGCGGCGCTTCCTGCTGCTCCACGCCGCGACGGTGGAGCGGGGCGGGGAGGCGATCGTGCTGACCGGCGAATCCGGGGCGGGGAAATCGACGCTGGCGGCCTTGCTCTCCGCGCGCGGCTGGCGGCTGATGGGCGACGAATTCGCGCTGGTCGATCCCGATACCGGGCTGGTCCACGCCTTTCCCCGGCTGGTCAGCCTGAAGAATGCGGCGATCCGCGTGGTGCAGGCGGCGCTGCCGGCGGCGCGCTTCGGCCCGTTGCTTGCGGGCACGCCGAAGGGAGATATCCGGCATCTCGTGCCCGACGCGGCGGCGGTGGCGGTGATGACGGTGCCGGCGCGGGTGACGCGGCTGGTCTTTCCGCGCTTCGGCTTCGCCACCGAGCGGCGCGCGGTCGGGGCGGGCGAGGCGTTCGTGCGGCTGACCCAGGCCTCGACCAATTATGTCGCGCTGGGCGAGCGCGGCTTTGCGGCGCTGACCCGCTTCGTCCGCGAGACGCCGGCGATCGCGCTCGATTATCCCGACGCCGATGCGGCGATCGCGGCGATCGAGGCCGAAGGATGAGCGCGCGGCTGTTGTGCCGGTTGCTCGCGGCGCCGGGCGAGGCGGTGACGCTCGATGCGGCGCAATGGAATGCGGTGATCGCGATCGCGCGCGCCGAATTGCTGATCGGCTCGCTTGCCTTCCGGCTGCGCGGGCTGCCCGTGCCGGCGCCGGTCGCGGCGATCCTGGCCGCCGCGATCAGCTCGGCGGAAGAGGGGCGGCGGCAGGCGTTATGGGAAGCGGAAATGGCGCGGCGCGCGCTTGCCACGCTCGGCGCCCCGGTGATCCTGCTCAAAGGGACGGCGTTCGCCGCCGCCGGGCTCGATGCGGGGCAGGGGCGGCATATCGGCGATCTCGATATCCTCGTGCCGCGCGACGCGCTGGCGGCGGCGGAGGCGGCATTGCTCGCTGCCGGGTGGGAATGGGTGAAAGCCGATCCCTATGACGATGCTTATTACCGGCGCTGGATGCACGAGCTGCCGCCGCTGATCCACCGCGAGCGCGATCGCATGATCGACGTTCACCACACGATCCTCCCGCCGACCGCGCGCTCCACGCCCGATGCGACGCAGCTGATCGCCGCATCGGTGCCGCTCGGCGCGGGGCTGGCGATGCTGTCGGCGGAGGATGTGGTGATCCATGCCGCGATCCATCTCTTCGCCGACGGCGATCTTTCCGGGGGCTTGCGCAACCTGTGGGATATCGACCGGCTGGTGCGCGAGTTCACCGCGCGCGATGCCGACTATCCGGCGCGGCTCGTTGCGCGCGCGGCGGCGCATCAGGCGGGGCGCACCGTGGCGCGGGCGTTGCGGCTGACCGCGGCGCTGTTCAATACGCCGGTGCCGCCGCAGCCGGCCGAGCCGCTGTTCGATGCCGCCGCGCGTCGCCGGATGCTGGCGCGCGACGATTGGGGGCGGGGGACGCAGCCGGCGACGCGGCTCGCCTTCTATGTCAGGTCACATTGGCTACGGATGCCGCCGGCGATGCTCGCGCGCCATCTGTGGATCAAAATGTGGCGTCGTTCCGAACATGCCGGATGATCGCCACCACGGCGATCACCGCGAGGATCGCCGCGGTATCCGCGATCCAGTCGAAGATGTCGCAATCGCGGTGCAGCGCCGGGATCGACTGCGCCACCTCGATCAGCGCGCCGACGAACGACAGCCGCTCGGCGATGCGCAGCAGCGGCGTGTGCGGATAGCCGAGCACCGCGAACACCGTGATCGTCGCGAAGGCGGCCATATGCTGCCATTTGTCGCTGACGTTCACGATCACCGGCGGATGCGGCAACAGCGCCATCGTGATGGCAAAGGCGAGGGCCGCGGCGAGCAGCAACCGCCAGATGGTCAGGCGTTCCCTATAGGTCATAATTTCTCGAGCATCGGGATGAGTTGGTCGAAATGTTCGATCACGGCGTCTGCGCCGAGTTCGTCGACCGGCTTGGTGAGAAAGCCAAACGCACAGGCCACGGCCGGTATCCCTGCCGCCTGCGCGGCATCGACGTCGAAGTGCGAATCGCCGACGAACGCCGCCGGGCCGCCGCCGCATTGCGCGATCATCGCCTCGATCGGCAGCGGGGAGGGCTTGCCCGCGCCGCCGATGACCGTCGCGAAGCGCGATGTGAGCCCGAGCGTATCGAGCAGCGGCAGCGTCAGCGCCTCGGCCTTGTTGGTGACCATCGCGATCCTGACCTCGCGCGCGGCCAGTTCGTCGAGCATCGCCAGCGCGCCGGGGAAGGGCGTCGTATGCACCGCGATATGCGCCGCATAATAATCGATCATCATCGGATTGAGCCGATCGAGCAACGCCTCGTCGCTCCCGCCGGTCGCGGCGAGCGCCAGCGCCATCATGCGCCGCCCGCCGCCGCCGATCATCGATCGCACCGCCGCGACCGACAGTGGTGCGCGTCCGTCCGCCGCAAGCGCGTGGTTCACCGCCGCGGCAAGATCCGCGCTGGTGTCGAGCAAGGTGCCGTCGAGATCGAACCCGACAATCGTGAACGGAAAAACATGCATCGGTCACGCGCCAGACAGCAGCGCTCTGGAAATGGCAAGCATCCAATGCGAAAGCGCCTTTTATGAACGACAAACCGTCCGCCGCTCCGATCGCCGCCATCGTCCTCGCCGCCGGCAAGGGCACGCGGATGAAGTCCGATCTGCATAAGGTGCTGCACCCGCTTGCCGGGCGGCCGATGCTGTTGCACCTGCTCGACAATGTCGCGGCGCTTGCGCCGGCGCGCACGGTGGTGGTGGTCGGCGCCGGGCGCGAGCAGGTCGAGGCCGCGGTCACCCCGCTCGGGGCGGAGGTGGTGCATCAGGCGGAACAGCTCGGCACCGCCCATGCCGTCCGCCAGGCCGAGGGGCTGTTGCGCGGTTTCGCGGGCGATGTGCTTATTCTCTATGGCGATGTGCCACTGGTCGGGACGGCGACGATGCGCGAGATGCTCGATCGACTCCACGCCGCCGATCGCCCCGCCGCAGTCGTGCTCGGCTTTCGCCCGGCCGATGCCGGGGCCTATGGCCGGATCATCGCGGATGCCGACGGGCGGATCGCCAAGATGGTCGAATATAAGGATGCGTCGCCTGAAGAGCGCAATGTAAATCTTTGTAATTCAGGTCTGATGGCGGCGCGCAGTGAAGATCTGTTCGCGCTGCTCGCGCGAGTCGGCAACGACAATGCCGCGGGTGAATTCTACCTTCCCGATGTCGTGATGCTTGCGGCGGCGGATGGCCGCAGCTCGGCGGTGATCGAGACGAGCGAGGCGGAGGTCGCCGGGGTCAACAGCCGCGCCGAGCTCGCGACGGTCGAGCGCGCGTGGCAGGATCGCCGCCGCGCGACCGCCATGGCCGATGGCGCGACGCTGATCGCGCCCGAGACGGTGTGGTTCGCTTATGACACGACGGTCGGCCGGGACGTGACGATCGAGCCCAATGTGGTGTTCGGCCCCGGGGTGACGATCGCCGACGGCGCGACGATCCACGCCTTCAGCCATCTCGAAGGCGCGCGCGTCGGCCCGGCCTGTTCCGTCGGCCCCTATGCGCGGCTGCGCCCCGGCGCGGTGATGGAAGCGAAATCGCGGGTCGGCAATTTCGTCGAGATGAAGAAAGCGGTGCTGGGCGAGGGCGCCAAGGCCAATCATCTCACCTATCTCGGCGATGCCGAGATCGGCGCCGGCGCCAATATCGGTGCCGGCACGATTACATGCAATTACGACGGATTCTTCAAGTATAAGGCGAAGATTGGGGCTGGGGCG
>JAFKLV010000187.1 GCA_017304125.1 Sphingomonadales bacterium | reverse complement strand
GTCTCGGCGATATCCGCCCCGGCCTCGAAATAGGCGCGGTGGATCGATTCCGGCACCTCGGGCTTGGTCAGCGCGAGGATGTCATTATTGCCCTTCTGGTCGCGTTTCAGCCCGAGCGCCCCGGCATAATCCGCTTCGGACAGTTTCCAGCCCTGGATCTCGGTGCCGAACGCGCCGTCGGTGATCAGGATGCGCTTGGCCGCCTCGGCATTGAACGCGTCACGTACACTCATGATAAATCCTTAGATCCGGTGCGAATTACCCTCTTCGTCATCCCCGCGAAGGCGGGGATCCATTCCGGCTGGCCCATCGAATCGAGCCGCACCCTCAGCGCGAATGGATTCCCGCCTTCGCGGGAATGACGAGGGAAAGAATAAAATATCACGCTGCTGCAGCCGCTTGCACGCCGCTCTTCGCACGCACACCGAGCAGGTGACAGATCGCGAACGACAGTTCGGCGCGGTTCAACGTGTAGAAATGGAATTGCTTCACCCCGCCCGCGTAGAGCTTGCGGCACAATTCGGCGGCGAGCGTCGCGGCGACGAGCTGGCGCGCATCGGGCAGCGCATCGAGCCCCTCGAACACCCGCCCGAGCCACGGCGGCACCGCGGTGCCGCACATCGCGCTCATCCGCTGGACCGCGGCGAAATTCGAAACCGGCATGATCCCGGGCACGATCTCGGCCGAAATCCCCGCCGCCGCCACGCGATCGCGATAGCGGAAGAAGGTTTCGGGCTCGAAGAAGAATTGCGTGATCGCGCGGGTCGCGCCAGCGTCGATCTTGCGCTTCAGATTGTCGAGATCGGCTGCCGCGTCGGACGAATCCGGGTGGCTCTCGGGATAGGCCGCGACCGACAGTTCGAACGGATGCAGCCGGCGCAGCCCCGCGACCAGCGCGGCGGCATTCTCATAGCCGCCCGGCCACGCCGAATAGCGCTCCCCCGCCACCGGCGGATCGCCGCGCAGCGCGACGATATGCCGCACCCCGGCCGCCCAATATTCGCGCGCCACCGCGTCGATCTCCTCGCGCGTCGCCTCGACGCAGGTGAGATGCGCGGCGGCGGGAATCTCGGTTTCGCGCGCGATCCGCGCAACCGTGGCGTGGGTGCGCTCGCGGGTCGAGCCGCCGGCGCCATAGGTCACCGAGACGAAACGCGGCCCCAGCGGCGCGAGCGTGCCGATCGACTGCCACAGGGTCTCTTCCATCTTCTCCGTCTTGGGCGGGAAGAATTCGAAGCTGACGTCGATATCGCCCGCGACATCGGCATAGAGCGGCGCGTCGAGCGCGCGGCGCGCCTCCTCAAGCTGGTTGAGCGATAGGGTCATGCCGCTTTTACCTCTCGTAAGGCCGCGCCGTGACGGACGCCGAGCCATAATTTCACCGTCAGTTCGCCCCCGGCGAGTGTCTCCACCCGCGCCAGCGTCAGCCCGGCGGCGGTGAACCACCGTTCGATCTGCGCGTCGGAAAAGCCGAGCCGGGTATGCGCATCGCGGGCGCGCAACTCCTCGCGGTCGTGCGGCGCAAAATCGGCGATCAGCAACCGCCCGCCCGGCGCCAGCACCCGCGCCGCCTCGGCGATCGCCGCGCCCGGCTGCTGCGCGAAGTGCAGCACGTGGTGGATGATCGCGACATCCGCCTCGCCGTCGCCCATCGGCAGCGCATAGAGGTCGGCCTGGCGCAATTCGACATTGGCCAGCCCCTGCTCGCCGAGCTTGGCGCGCGCCAGCCGCAACATTTCCGAGCTGCGATCGATCCCCAAAGCGGTGTCGGCGCGCGGCGCGAACAATTCGATCATCCGCCCGGTGCCGGTGCCGATATCGATCAGCCGCCCGACCGGCGCCTCGCCCAGCGCATCGAGCATCGCTTGCTCGACCTGCTCCTCGGCAACGTGGAGCGAGCGGATCGCATCCCATTCCCCGGCATTGGCCTCGAACCACGCCGCCGCAGAGGCGGCGCGATCGGCGCGCACCGCCGCCAGCCGCGCGACGTCCGCCGCCGCCTGCCGGTCGGGGCTCGCCGCTTCCCAGCCGTCGAGCGCCGCCGCGACCGGCGCCACCGCCTCGGTCGGGCCGAGCGCGACGAACACCCAGCTGCCTTCCTTGCGTCGCTCGGCCAGCCCGGCGTCGCACAGGATCTTCACATGCCGCGACACGCGCGGCTGGCTTTGCCCCAAGACCTGCGCCAGCTCGCCGACCGACAGCTCCATCGTGCGCAACAGCCGCACGATGCGCAGTCGCGACGAATCGGCCAAAGCACGGAAGATTTCGAGCGCATCGATCATCGGGATATAGATATAAAGATATCTTTATATGGGGTCAACGCATCCCAAAACGATGAAATCGTTGCGGACGCCGCCCGGCTGCGTCAGTTTGCCGCCCCGGTGCCGCCTGCCCGGCATCAGGCAAAGAGGGAAATTCGATATGAAGCGTATCGCCATTACCGCCGTCGCGCTTGCCGGCATCGTCAGCCTCGGCGCGTGCAGCAAGAATGCGCAGGACCAGAGCATGGAAGCCGCCAATGCGGTCGGCGCCGATGTCAGCGCGACCACCAGCAACGCGGTGAGCGATGTTCAGGCCGCCACCGATCAGGCGCTCAACGGCGCTGGCGCTGCGATGGACAATGCCGGCGACGCGGTGAAGAACAAGGCCGACAAGGCCGGCGACACGCTCAAGCAAGGCGCCGACAAGGCGCGTGACGCCGCCGGCGGCGCACTGAAGGACGCTGGTAACGCGATCGAGAAACATTGATCCTGCGCATTGCGGCGGGCGCGCTTCTGGCGCTGCTCGCCGCCTGCTCCGCGCAGCCACCGCCGCCGGGTGCTAATCTGGATCATGACGGGCAATTGAACGAAGCCGGCACGATGCTCGACGCCAATAGCGTCAGCGCCGCGGCCGTCTTCCAGAATGACGAGGACGGACGATGAGCAAACGCCGCCTGGGCGCCAGCGACCTGGAAATCACCCCGCTCGTGCTGGGGGGCAATGTATTCGGCTGGACCGCGGATCGCGCGGCGAGCTTCGCGGTGCTCGACGCTTTCGTCGATTCGGGCGGCACGATGATCGATACCGCCGATGTCTATTCGGCCTGGGTGCCGGGGCATCAGGGCGGCGAATCCGAGGCGATGATCGGCGAATGGCTGCGCCACAGCGGCAAGCGCGATCAGGTACAGATCGCCACTAAGGTCGGGATGCTCCCCGGCGAGGGCGGCGAGAAACTGGCGCCGGCGCGAATCGCCGCGGCGTGCGACGCCTCGCTGCGCCGGCTCGGCACCGATCGCATCGATCTCTATTTCGCGCATCAGGACGACGAGGCGGTGCCGCAGGAAGCGGCGCTCGAGGCGTTCGGCAAATTGGTCGCGGCGGGCAAGGTACGCGTGCTCGGCGCCTCCAACTTCCACGCCGCGCGGCTCCAGTCGGCCAATGACGCGGCGCGGGCCGCCGGGCTGCCGCATTATCAGGTGCTCCAGCCCGAATATAATCTCGTCAGCCGCCACAAGTTCGAGGGCGAGCTGGAGGATTATTGCATCGCGCACAATATCGGGGTGGTGCCCTATTACGGGCTCGCCTCGGGCTTTCTCACCGGCAAATATCGCACCGCCGACGATCTCGGCAAAAGCATCCGCGGCGGGCGGATGGGCGACCTGCTCGCGGGCAAGGGGCGCAAGGTGCTCGACGCGATGGACGGCGTGGCGGCGGAAAGCGGCGCGACGCTGGCACAGATCGCGCTCGCGTGGCTGATCGCGCAGCCCGGCGTCACCGCGCCGATCGCCAGCGCGACCAGCGCCGCGCAACTCGCCGAGCTGATGCCGGCGACGACGCTGACGCTGACCCGCGATCAGCTCACCCGGCTCACCGACGCCGGGGCATGATGCGCCGGTAGCGGAATGGCAACGCCTTGCGCCTTATGAGCGGCGGGATGCCCCATCCCTCCTATCTCGCGCTCGGCGTTGCCGCTGTCTGCGCAGTGACGTCGGTGACGATCGCCGCGACGCGGCCGTTGCCGGTGCACGTCCTCGTCTCGCGCGCATTGCCCCCGGTGACCAAGCTGCCGCCGCACGAAGAAGCGTCGGCCGGTTATACGATCAAGCATATCCTGCCGATCAAGGGCGCGATGCATATGGGCGAGTTCCACTGGGACGAGACCGGCGCGCCCAAAACCGGCAAGGTGATCATCACCGTCGATCTCGCCGCGCAGGTGATCAGCATCTTCCGCGACGGCTATGAGATCGGCACCGCCGCAGTGCTCTATGGCGCGGATGCCAAGCCGACCCCGACCGGCGTCTATCCGATCACCCAGAAGGACGCGAAGCACGTCTCCAACATCTATGACGCGCCGATGCCCTATATGCTGCGGCTGACCAACGACGGCATCTCGATCCACGCCAGCGACGTGCGCGACGGCTATATGACCCACGGCTGCATCGGGGTGCCGACCGCCTTCGCCAAAAAGCTGTTCGATGCGGTCAGGCTGGGCGACACGGTGATCGTGACGCGCGGCGAGAAGCTCGATGTCGGCAAGCCGGTGACCGCCGCCTGATCACAGATCGCGGAACATCACCAGCGCATCGACCAAGCCGTGCGCGGGATGCGCGAACGCCCCCGGCAGCCGCCCGACGATCGCGAAGCCGAACGATTCCCACAATTTCACCGCACGCGCATTGGTGCTGACGACAAAATTGAACTGGATCGCGCGAAAGCCGCGCGCCGTGGCGTGGTCGATCGAATGCTGGCACATCGCCCGCGCCACCCCGCGACCGGCCGCCGCCGCGCCGGTCATATAGCCGCAATTGGCGACATGCGCCCCGCCCCCGGCTTGATTGGCGCGCAGATAATAAGTGCCGAGCAGCGCGCCGGTGTCGTCCTCGAGGACGAAGGTCTCCTTGTCGGGCGCGAGCCAGTAAGCCAGCGCCTCGTCTTCGGGCATTGCGCGGTCGAGCGTATAAGTCTCGCCCGC
>JAFKLV010000186.1 GCA_017304125.1 Sphingomonadales bacterium | reverse complement strand
GGGATAGCGATTCAGCCAACCGACCTGCGTATCGAGAATCGCGCGCGCGGTATCGTCGATATCGTATTGATCGAGAGCGAAATGCACCGTGTCGCTGGTCACCGAGCGCTTGAAGTCCGCGGCGGAGCCGGGGACCACCGCATCGCCCACCGGGCCGCTCGGGCCGGTCGGCTGGGTCTGCTCCGGCGCCGGGCCGGGCGCGGGTGGCAACTGCTCCGGGTGCTTCTTGGAGCAGGCCGCGGTCGCCACCAGCGCGGTGGCGAGCAGCAGGGTTGTCGTCAGTCTTGGCATTCTACGTCTCCCACAAGCCCCCTTGTTCCCGCCCCCAGCAACAAAGATCAAGGCCGAAGCGGTCCCCAGCCGGGATCAGATCCGTCGAGCGGCGTCGGAATGCGCCGCTCATTGACCCCGGTGAGGTCCACCGACCACAAATCCGCCTTGCCCGAATTGCCCCGGGACGAGCGGAAGAACATCAGCACGCGGCCATTGGGGGACCAGCTCGGCCCCTCGTCCTGCCACGAATTGGTCAGCAGTTTCTCGCCCGATCCGTTCGGGCTCATGATGCCGACGCGGAACGCGCCGGCGATCTTGGTAAAGGCGATGAGATCGCCGCGCGGGCTCCACACCGGGGTCGCATAGCGCCCGCCGCCGAAGCTGATGCGCTGCTGGTTCGATCCGTCGGCGTTCATCACATAGAGCTGCTGGCCGCCCGAACGATCGCTCTCGAACACGATGCGCGATCCGTCGGGCGAATAGCTGCCGCCGGTGTTGATCCCCGGGGTATTGGTCAGCCGCTGCGGCGCGCCGCCGCCGGCGGGGACGCGATAGATGTTGGTGTTGCCGTTGATCGACATCGAATAGACGATCCAGTGACCGTCCGGCGAGAAGCGCGGGGCGAAGGTCTGCCGCTCGGTGGTCGTCACCAGCCGCTGGCGGCCCGAGCCGAGGTCGTAGACGTAGATCGCCGGCTTGTCGTTGACGAAGCTCATATAGACGATCGACTGCTGATTGGGCGCGAAGCGCGGGGTCAGCACGATCGACTGGCCATTGGTGAGGAAGCGGTGGTTGGCGCCGTCCTGATCCATGATCGCCAGCCGCTTGATGCGGCGCGCCTTGGGCCCGGTTTCGGAGACATAGACCACGCGGCTGTCGAAATACGGCCCTTCGCCGGTCAGCCGGGTGTAGACCATATCGGCGCATTTATGCCCGGCGCGCCGCCAGTCGGACGGCGGCACGACGAAGCCCTGCCGCATCAGCTCGGTCTGCGCCGAGACGTCGTAGAGATAGCAGCCGACGGTCAGCGTGCCGTCGCCGTTGGCGCGGACGAAGCCCTGCACCAGCGCCTGCGCGCCCGATCCGCCCCAATAAGAGAAGGCCGGCTGGGTCACCTCAGGGAACACCAAGGTGCGCAATTGCGCCGGGGGCAGCGGGTTGAACAGCCCGGAGCCCTTGAGATCGTCGGTGACGATCGTGGCGAGCTGCTGGCCGAGCGCGTCGGTCGATCCCGCGGCGGTGTTCATCACCCGGTCGGTCGGCATCGCGGGAATCGCGATCGGCATCGGCGCGGAGATGCCGCCGGTCACCGATACCTCCAGCGGCGGCGGCGCGCCGCCCGGGGCCTGCGCTTGTGCCGGCGGTGCCGGCACCTTCAGCGGGGTTGCCGGCATATCCTGCGCGGCGCCCGGCGCGGCGAGCAGCGCGGCGGAAAGAAGGAAGATGCTACGCATGTACAGGGCCTTTCCTTTCAGTCTCTTGCCCCGCTTCTCCCGGCGCGGCTCGATCGCGGAGCGCGGTGCGTGTCACCGGAGCTTCCACTGATAATTGATGTTGTTCCACCCGCCATTGGGGGTGGAATAGAATTGCGGCGGCAGCTTGAGCGGGGCGCAGCCCTTGAACGCGGCGATGCCGAGATCGATCACGCGCCGCGCGTAACGGCGGTTGTCGTCGTCGATCCCGGTCTGGCGCACCACCGTCGGGGTCGCGGCGAGCGTCCCGTCCTCGTTGAGCCTGAGGTTCAGCGTGGTGACGATCTCGTTCGCGCCGGGGCCGGGGTCGACCTGGCGATCGGCGCACGGCTGGATCTGTCGCGCGATCGCCTGGACGATCGAGGCCAGCGCTGCGCCGTCGATCTTCGCGGCGCGCGGCACCTGGCTGGTCGATTTGCTCTCGTCGCTGGTCAGCCCCTTGAGGAAATCGGGGCCGAGCCGGCTGCCGTGCGGGCGCGCCGCCTTGGAATCGGCCGATTTGCCGGTGCCCTGCGCCTTGGCCGGCGGGGTTTTCTCGGGCTTGCTGTCCGCGGTCTTATGCTTGGCCGGCGCGGGTTTCTCCGCCTTGCGCTCCTCGGCCGGCGGTTCCTTCTTCGGCTTGGGCTGCGGCTTGGGCTCCGGCTTGGGCGCGGGAGCAGGCTTCGGCGCGGGCTTGGCCGGTTTGGGCTTGGGCTCGGGCTTGGGCGCCGGCTGCGGGATCGGTTCGGGCTTGGGCGCGGGCGCCGCCTCGCTCGGCGCGGGGGGCGCGGCATCCTCCGGCTCGCCCTGTTCGGGGGCGACCGATTGCGCCGGCGGGGTCTCGGCCTGCGGCGCGGTCGCCTCGAGCCCGACGTCCTTGACCAGACTCACCTCGACCGGCTGTTGCTGGAGCTTGAGCGGGTTGGGCGTCGCGAGAAAGCCGACCGACAACAGGCCGAACAGCACGACATGCCCGGCGATCGCCAGCCCAACGCCGATCTTCTCCGACCGATCCACCTAGCTCAATCCTCGCCGACCGTCACCAGCGCGACGCGGTTCAGCCCCGCGCGGTTCAACTCGCCCATCACCCGCATCACCCGGCCGTAATCGAGCGCCTTGTCGGCGCGCAGATAGACCTGCGGCGGCTGCTGGCCCGATGCCTCGCGCGCGGCGATCGCCTCCAGCCGCTGCGGCAGCTGCTGCTCGGGCACTTCCTCCTTGGCGACGAAGATCCGCCCCATCGCGTCGAGCGAAATCTCGGTCGGCTGCTTGTCCTGATCGAGCGGCCGCGCACGGCTGTCGGGCAGATTCACCGGCACGCCCGCGGTGAGCAAGGGCGCGGTGACCATGAAGATGATCAGCAGCACCAGCATCACGTCGACCAGCGGCGTGACGTTGATGTCCGCCATCGGCGCGCGACGGCTGCTGCTCTTTTGCGAGGGGAGGTGGATCGACATCGGCTCAGCGCTCGCGATCGAGCTGGCGGCTCAGCGTGGCGTGGAAGCCGTCGGCGAAGCGGTTGAGCTTGGCCTCGATGCGGTTGATGCCGTGGCTGAAGCGATTGTACGCGATCACCGCCGGGATGGCGGCGAACAGGCCGATCGCGGTGGCGAACAGCGCCTCCGCGATCCCCGGCGCGACCACCGCGAGGCTGGTGTTCTGCTGGCTGGCGATCGAGGTGAAGCTGCGCATGATGCCCCAGACGGTGCCGAACAGCCCGACGAACGGCGCGACCGAGCCGACCGTGGCGAGCACGTTGAGCCGATCGGAGAGCGTGTCGATCTCATTGGCGACCGCGGCGCCCATGCTGGTGGCGAGCCGCTCGCGCGTCCCCGCGCGGTCGATCGCCGCGCCCTGCGTCGAGCGGCGCCATTCGGCCACCCCGGCGGCGAACACGCGCGCGGCGGGCTGATCCTGATCGGCGCGCGCCTTGTAGAAAGCGTCGATATCGTCCGCCTTCCAGAAATCGCGCTCGAACACCTCGGCCTCGCGCCGCGTGCGGCCGATCCGCCGCCAGAACATGAAGATGATCGCCCAGGTCCAGATGCTCGCCAGCAGCAGGCCGAGCATCACCGCTTTCACCACCCAGTCCGCCTGGATGAACAGCGCGACCGGGGAGAGCGTGGCGGCGTCGGAGTTGAAGAACAGGTTCAAGGCGTCTGGTCCTTCCTGGCCAGGAGAGAGTTGAAACGTTCGATCCACGCACGGGGCTGACGCCGTGGCCGACCCGACGGCGCGACCAGCGCGGCGACGACATCGGCCTCCGCGAGCAAGATAGCCCCGCGTATGACTCTCTGATGAATGGATACCGCTGCGGCGCGCACTTCGGTTACTTTTGTTTCGACGATCAGCGCATCGTCGAGCCGCGCGGGCGCGGCATAGCGGATCGCGAGGCTGGCGACGGCATAGGCGCCTTCGCCCGCGTCATGCGCGGCGCGCTGGTCGATCCCGGCGAGCCGCAGCATGTCCGATCGCGCGCGTTCCATGAAGCGCAGGTAATTGGCGTGATAGACCACACCGGAAAGATCGGTGTCCTCGAAATAGATACGGATCGGGAAGCGGTGCGTCGTCCCGTCGAAACGCCCCTCGACGGGCTGATCGATCCTGCCGGTCGTCATGCCGACAGTCGTTAACCGAACCGCGCGGCTTTCGTAACCCCCGTAACGGTTACGCTTGCGTGTCGATCACCCGCCGGTGACCATATGATCCTGCAAGGCGAGCATGTTGACCTTGAGATGCGGCGGTTCGGCGCGGCGCGGGGCGATCGCTACCGGGGCGGGGGCCACGGTCGCGGTGCGGCTGGCGACCGCGATCATCGGGCGCGTCGCCTCGCCGGTGCGCCACGCGTCATAGGCGCGGAAGAAATCGACGAACGGTCGGTCGAGCGCTGCGAGCTGTTCGCCCGCGCCCGCGCTAAAGATCGCCGGGGCCATGCCCTCGCTATGTTCGAGCACCAGCGCGGCGCGGGCGCAAAAGCCCTCGCGCGCGAAATCCTGCGAGAAATAATTGTAGAGCCGGGTCATCGCGTCGTCTTCGCGCGATTCCCAATTGCCCCCGGCAGCGCGATATTCGGCGGCGAGCGCGGTCTGCGCCCCGGCGAAGGCGGATTTCTGCTGGGTGAGCAGGTTGTTGTAGCGCGACACGATCCCCGCCTGCGCCGATCCGCGGCAGGCGAGCGCGGCAACATTGAGCGCGGCGCGCAAATGCCACACCGAGGCGGCGGCGCTGAGGTTGCGATTGGGGGTGAGATAGCTGCCGTCGGAC
>JAFKLV010000185.1 GCA_017304125.1 Sphingomonadales bacterium | reverse complement strand
GATCGGGGGCGAGATGAGCGGGCACATCTTCTTCGGCGGCGAATGGCACGGCTTCGACGATGCGCTGCTCGCGGCGGTGCGGTTGATCGACGCGGTGGCGACATCGGGCACGACGCTCGACGCATTGCGCGACGCGATGCCGCCGGTGGTCAGCACCCCGGAGCTGCGCTTCGCGGTCGATCCGGCACGCAAGGAGGCGGTGGTGGCGGAGGTCATCGCGCGGCTGCGCGCGGCCGGCGCGGCGGTCGACACGACCGACGGCGCGCGCGTCACCACGCCGGACGGCTGGTGGCTGCTACGCGTCTCGCACACCGAGGATATGCTCACCGCGCGCGCCGAGGCGCATGATGAATGGGCGCTGGCGCGGACGCTCGCCGCGATCGACGCGCAGCTCGCGTTGAGCGGGGTCGCTCGACATGCGACGCCGGACGCCCCACATTAGCACGATGCGCCCCACCCCCAGCATCATCCGCGTCATCGATCTCGAAACCACCGGCCCGACCCCGCCCCAGCATGGGGTGTGCGAAATCGGCTGGCAGGACGTGACGCTCGGTGCCGACGGCCACTGGGAGGTGACCGGCGGCAGCGGCGCGCGCTTCGTCAATCCCGGCCGGCTGATGCCGCCGATCACCCAGGCGATCCACCATATCCGCGACGAGGATGTCGCCGACGCACCCTATTGGCACGATGTCGCGCGCCCGGTGCTCGATCCCTGGCCGCGTCGCGTCGCGCTGGCCGCGCATCGCGCCGATTTCGAGCAGGTGTTCTGCACCTCGGCGCTGACCCACGGCGCCGAATGGATCTGCACGTGGAAATGCGCGATGCGGCTGTGGACGGATTCGCCGAGCTTTTCCAATCAGGTGCTGCGCTATTGGCGCAAGCCCGAGGGGCTGGTCCACGAAATGGGGCTGCCCGCACACCGCGCCTTCCCCGATGCCTATGTCACCGCCTTCCACCTGCGCGACATGCTCAACGAAGTGGGGGTGGCGCAATTGCTCGAATGGTCGCGACTGCCGGGGCTGCTGCCGCGGGTCCGCTACGGCCCCGATCGCGGCAAGGACTGGCGCGAGATCGAGGAGGAAAGCCTGATCGGCTTCCTCAGCGATCGCGACCCCGATGTACGCTTCACCGCCGAGACCGAAATGGCGCGGCGCCGCGGCGGCGGGCATGTCGGGCGGTCCAATTCACAGGAATTGTTGCTTTAATTTGAGTACGTTAGACCAGCACGGTCCGTCACCCCGGCAGAAAGCGGGTGAGATCGGGCTGGCCGGTCCACGCCGTCTGCCCGCCGTCGGCGACGATCACCGATCCCGTCACATAGGAAGCGGCATCGGAGGCGAGGAACGCCACCACCTCGGCCATCTCCTCCGGCGTGCCCGCCCGCCCCAGCGGGATCGCGGCGTGCCACGCCTGCTCCAGCCCCGGCAACGCCGCCGCGCCGGCGGTGAGCGGGGTCGCGATCAGCCCGGGGCATAAGGCGTTGACCCTGATCCCCTCGCGCGCATGATCGATCGCCAGCGTGCGGGTGTAATTGATCACTGCACCCTTGGCGGCATTATACGCGCTAAAGCCATAATCCCCCGCCAACCCGGAGATCGACGCGGTGTTGATGATCGCCCCGCCCGGCCTGGGCATATGCGGGATCGCCACCCGGCAAGCGTAGAACACCGCATTGAGATCGATCGCGATCACCCGCTCCCATTGCTCGGGATCGAGATCGGGGGTGCGCCCGACACAGCCGATCCCGGCATTGTTGAACAGGATATCGATGCGGCCGTGCTGCGCGATCGCGGTGGCGACCGCGCGCTCGACATCGGCGCGGCGCGCGACATCGGCCTCAACCGCGATGCCGCCCGTCTCCGCCGCGACGCCGCGCGCATGATCGGCGACGACATCGACCACCACCACCGCCGCGCCCTCGCGCGCCAGCAATCGCGCGGTCGCCGCGCCAATGCCCGAACCGCCGCCGGTGATCAGCGCCACCTTGTTCGCAAACCGCATCTGCCTCTCCCGACGGTCGGTTGACTTGCCGCCTCGCGCGATCATAACTTTCGTTATGGGCGCCCGACAAGACGCCGACAGGAGAGGAAACGCAATGGCGGGATTGACGGCGGACGAACGCGCGGCGCTGCTCGAATCGCTCCGCCGGCTGCTCGCCGACCGCTGCGCGGAAAGCGACGTGCGCCGCATCATGGCGAGCGAGACCGGGCATGACCCGGCCTTGTGGCGCGCGCTCGCCGACCTCGGCCTGGTCGGGCTGACCGTCCCCGAGGAACATGGCGGCGCCGGGCTGGGCGCGATCGAGCTGGAGCTGGTGATGGAAGCGGCCGGCGCGGCGTTGCTCCCGGCCCCGCTGATCTCGACCGCGATCGCGGCGGCGTTGCTCGACGGCGAACGGCGCGCGGCGCTGGCCGGCGGCGATAGCATCGCGGCGGTCGCCTTTGCCGGCGCCGACGACTGGACCGGGCGCAGCGACGTGCGCCGCGCGGGCGCCGGGCTGGCGGGCAGCGCGCGCTTCGTGCCCGATGCGGCGATCGCCGACACGATCCTCATCACGCTCGACGATGCGGTGTTCGCGGTGGCGCGCGAAGATGCCGAGATCACCCCTTTGCCCGTCTTCGATCGCACCCGCCGGCTCGCCGATGTCAGCTTCCATGGGCCCGCGACGCAGATCGGCGACGGCACCCGGATCGCCGCCGCGCGCGATATCGCATTGGTGGCGCTGGCCGGCGAACAGGCCGGCGGGGCGCGGCGCATCCTCGACATGACGGTCGATTATGCCCGCGAGCGCCACCAGTTCGGCCGCGCGATCGGCAGCTTTCAGGCGGTCAAGCATATGGCCGCCGATCTGCTGCTCGAGGCGGAAAGCGCGACCAGCGCCGCGCGCGACGCCGCGCGCCAGATCGCGGAGGCCACGCCGACGCGCGACGAAAGCGTGGCGCTCGCCGCCTTCGCCTGCGCCGATGCCTTCGTCCGCTGCGCCAGGGACGGCATCCAGATGCACGGCGGGATCGCCTTCACCTGGGAGCATCCCGCGCATCTCTATCTGCGCCGCGCGCGATCGGCGGCGCAGCTTTACGGCGACAGCGATCATTGGCGCGAGCGATACGTCCGCGCGCTGGAGGCAGAGGCATGACCCCCGAACAACTGAAGGCGGAGGTCGAGGCGTGGCTCGCCGCCAACTGGCGCGGCACCGCGACACGCGAGGAAAGCTTCGGCCGCGATCCGCGCGCCGCATGGCACGCCAAGGTGCGCGACGCCGGCTGGGCGGTGCCGCGCTGGCCGGGCGATTTCTACGGGCGCGGGCTGGCCGACGATCAGGCGCGGATCGTCGAACGCGCCTTCGCCGCGGCCGGGGCGCCGGGCGCGGGGCAGGATCGCAGCAACCTGTGGGCCAATACCGCGCTGGCGCATGCCACGCCGGCGTTCCGGCGCGAGCTCGTCCCGCAATTGCTCGCGGGCGAGGTCGGCATGTGCCTGCTCTATTCGGAGCCGGGCGCCGGGAGCGATCTCGCCGCGATCCGCACCCGCGCCGACAAGGTGGAGGGCGGCTGGCGCATCACCGGGCAGAAAGTGTGGACCAGCGGCGCGCAGATCGCCGATTACGGCATGCTGATCGCACGCACCGACTGGGACGTGCCCAAGCATCGCGGGATCAGCTTCTTCTTCCTGCCAATGAAACAGCCGGGGGTCGAGGTGCGCCCGCTGCGCCAGATCACCGACGAGACGCATTTCAACGAGGTGTTCATCGACAACGCCTTCGTGCCGGAGGACAATCTGCTCGGGCCGTTGAACGGCGGCTGGGGCGTGTTGCAGACCGCCCTGGCCTATGAGCGCTCGGTGATGGGCGATGCCGCGCGCGGGCCGCGATCGGGCGCGGCGGGGCCGAAGGGCGACCATGCGCTGATCGGGCTCGCCCGCGAGGCGGGGAAGCTCGACGATCCGGTGATCCGCCAGCAACTCGCACAGACGATCGCATGGCGCGTGCTCAACCGGCTCAACACCCAGCGCGCCAAGGCCGAGCTGCAACAGGGCACCTCATCCTCGATCATGTCGCTCGGCAAACTGGCGATGAGCCGCATCCTCCACGAAGAAGCGCGCGTCCGCACCTTGCTGCTCGGCGCGGAAAGCCTGCTCGAAGGCGCGGATCATCCGCGCGCGGAGGACGCCAATTTCCTGACGCTCAACGCCTATTTCACGTCGATCGGCGGCGGGACCGACCAGATCCAGCGCAACATCATCGGCGAGCGTGTGCTCGGGCTACCGAAGGAGCCGGAGGTGGATCGGACGATCCCGTTCCGGGAGGTGCGAGCGGGGTGAGAAGGAGCGCATCTACTCCTGCCCAGTTTAGCCTCCCAAGGCTTCTTCAAAGTAAGGACCTCACTCTATATCAGCTTGCCCAGCTGGTCGCAAAAATGCCATAGAAAATGCCAAGCCGGGGGTGAAGATAGAATGGCATTCAAGAGTGAAGTTCGCGATAGCACTATTAACGACCTTCTAGATAAAGCACGCGAACGAAATTATAAGCAATATCTGGCAAAGCTGACATTAAAAAAGGTAAGAGGATTTAGCGACGAGCCGATATCATTTGATTTTCCTGTCACGGCTATAATTGGTCCCAATGGCGGCGGCAAAACGACCGCCCTCGGCGCCGCCGCTATTATCTATCGATCCGTTCCACCAAGGGCGTTTTTCGCGAAAAGCGGAAAGTACGATAGCGGAATGCAGGATTGGTCGATCGAATATGAAATTATCGACCGTGATGTAAACGCTCGAAACTCCGTTCAGAGAACAGCGAGCTTCAAGAATCTCAAGTGGAATCGCGACTCACTGAATCGCCAGACCTTACTATTCGGGGTTTCGAGAACTGTTCCAGCGAGCGAGCGTAAAGAACTTATCAGCTGTACCTCGAGAAAATTTTCCGTTCCTGAAAATAGAATTTTAGCGTTCGCACCAGAGATAAACGATGCTGTATCCAGAATCCTATGA